>NZ_CABTJS010000089.1:0-16771 GCF_902485085.1 uncultured Kluyvera sp. | reverse complement strand
CGTCGAGGCTGACCAAAAGACCGGCATAGCCTGCCTGGCGGACAAAAAGGCTCATCAGCTTCAAAGAATCATAGAATGAAGCGTCTGAGATAATAGTCCGAACGTCTAGATCGTTACGGGCATCAGTTTTGGTGGTGTACTCTCCCCGCAACCAGCGAATTGCATTGGATTTTAGCGTTTCATTATCCTGTTCGTGCCCCCGCCAGAATGCATCAATGACCTTCGCAAAGTCATATCCGCCCACCATATCTGACAGGGCAGCCAGGCGCTTATGAATAACTGATGAAACCTCGGAGCCGTCCGTGTCAGCTTCCTTTCTTGCCTCCGTAACGAACCTTTCAACAACGCTAAGTAACGCATTACCATCAGGCTTGTTTCTGGTGGACATGTTTTTAATAAGCTCTGAATAGAGGTTACGAGCCTGACCTCCCGATGAGTGAATACGTCTATCAGGAGAAAGGTCAGCACTGACTGACACCAGCTTCTTCTCTAGCGCAATAGAGCGCACAACACTCAGAAAGAACGTTTTACCAGAACCATATTCACCGATGATAAGTCTGAAGCTTGCACCACCGTCAGCAATCCTCTCAATATCCTGATGGAGAGCGGTGATCTCATTCACGCGGCCAACCTGGATATGCTGAATGCCTATCCTTGGCGTTACACCTGACTTAAGTGACTGAATAATAGCGTCGCGTTCTTTCACTCTTATACGTGTTACAGACATTCACTATCCCTCTAATTCTTTGGCAATTTCCAGGTCAACCCAGATATCATCATCGGCATCGTCCAGCACCGGAGCATCAACCACCGCATAGGACCAGTCATTGATCACCTCAAGTGCACCGCCGAGCATCAAATTCAAATTTCCGCACAATTCTGTCGCCTCTTTTCGGGACCACTGTTCTTTCTCCAGCAAACTGCGATAAAGCTGGCTATGTGCGGAGTCAAGTCCCCCCGCCTCCGTTGATGAGGCTGGAGCGCTTTCTGGCTCTTCCGGTTCTTCTTCGGTGAAAATTGTGTTCAGCAATTTACGAACATCATCCGTGGCAGATTCGTGGCGGGCAAGTACATTAGCATCCAGTGTGAACCCAGCTGCTGTCTGATCAGTTGGTACAGACGAGACGAGATCATGTTCAATTGCGGAATGCTGATGGATATTGCTCGAGACAGATGAGGTATCCAGCCCCAAACTTGAATAAATCTTCTCAAGCTGTTTGATTTCGGCAGGCGCTATTGTCCCATCCGAACAGGCAACACTAACGATAACCTTACCCACAGCAGCTTTTTCCGCGGCCCCCATCAACTCAATCCTACTTTTCATTCCTGTCATATTGGCTGGGGTATGAAGTTGCCACGTTAAATACGCATGTAGAGAGCGTTTTTCATCATCGGTGAAGCCAGGATTGTTGTTGATGGCATTCTCAAGCACTTTCTGTTCAGCTTGATCAAGAGAATCGTCAATCAAGGCGACCATCGCCCCTAATCTGAGCGTCATTACGGCTGAGATAAATTCAGGAGAAGGTGAGAAGCGTCCACCTTCGGCGGCAGGGAATAGAACAAGTGTCCCATCAACATCCGCCTTCACATGGTGATAATACGGGTCAGGTGCCAGACCGTAACCCATCTTCAGAGCAAAGGCCTGCATCAAATCGGCCTCTTTTTTATTGATCTTATTGGGGCAACTGGCATTCATATGTGCCCAAAAGTCAGCAACTGAGACTAACCCCTCCTTGACGAGGATCGCCTCATCAGCCCAGCGTTTGAATGAGCTTAATATTTTTTCTGTGCTTTCATTAATGATCTCTGAAGGGAGCAACATAATTGCAGCCGTATCATTGACTGACGTACCTTTCCTACCAAGGTAGCGACTATAAGCATCAAGTTCATCTGTACATATATCGGCAAGAGCCATAATTTTCTGGACAGGGCTCTTCAACGCACTTGGATCAGGCAGGTCGGGAACAGGAAGTCGAACACCTCGCAAACTAGGACTTGCTGGTGTGTAATCTAACCTCAGGCGCGTTTTATTCGCCTTAACGACCATCCCTTCACCATATTTGAGGGTGTAACGCCGTTTGAAAAGTGCAGCAAACTCTTTAGCACAGCGGCGAGCCGGGGTACGCAGCGAATACTCGGTGTGGTTTATTACCCAGTTCAACGCCAGTTCAGCTGATACAGGAACTCCTTCATGTACAGTTTTTGCAAGAGCCAGCTTAAATTGCATGCTGTTGCTGAAACCTGAATTGCTATCGAGCTCAGTGGCTAAGCCCATGTTCGGGCGCAGAATAGACATGGCTTCGAGTAATTGGGTCGAATATCCACGGAAGGAGCGGTTCTCAATGAATATCGATCTTAACCGAGCGACTTCATTGAACAGATTACGGAACTCAGCATCAGGGAATTTTGGGTCAGTGGAATCTACGAGCGCTTTTCTTTCCAGGCCGTAGAGGTAGATAAAAACATAGCCGATAGGACACGATGGATCAGACCTATCGCTGGCAAGCCAACTGACATACGCACCGCGTGCTTCTGGGGAAAGAGAGGAAAAACTGGGCCAGTATCCTAATGAACTGTCCTCGTAAAGATAAGAAGTAGGTTTTATCTTACATGTGTCATCAATTAATGATGCCTCACTTCCATCGTCATAATAGCCGCCTGATTCCTGACCGGAGGGCTTCATACGTTGCCCCACGTAAATGTGGCCACCGCTAATTGCTACACCAGCTACAGTTATCATCTCACCCGGAAGTACCCATCGAGCTAGTGCACCTGCTGACTTTGAGGTATTCCTGTAATGATTGGTTGTCACCTGAAGTTCAAGACCCCGGCCACCGCTCAATGTAAAAGTTGCAAGGTTATCGTCTTCACTATCATCGTTTCGCACAACCGCCTCCTTTTTCTTGATGTCAGCAATCCATTCTTTAGGCGGTGCTTTGACGGTCCTTGAAACAAGAGACTCGGTGGATCTATGCTTTTTCTTTTTGAAAAACAACAAATAAACAACATAAATCGCCGCTAAAAATATCCATAACTCCATGAGAAGCAACCTTAAAATAACTTTTCACATATACCGGGCCGATGTTTATGAAAAATATGGCAAGAGGATTAGTCTTAAAATAATACATCTAAATCGCATGGGTTAAAAACAAAATGCGTCAAAAATTAAAGCATTGATTGAATTGAAAATAATTATCGATTAAGCATTTCTAACAAGAAATGAATCTTAAAGGGAGTGAAGTTGTGCTTGGCTCTTAGCCGTATTCACACCAGCAGGAGGCGAAGATTCAGGTTCCAAGACCTCAAATATATAGGGGATAGTTGGCTTTTCAGGTTGGGATAGCTTTTTCGTTATAACAAAATGGATGTTTGAGAGACTATCTAAATATTTCTTAGATCGGTCCATTTATCCCCATAACATCTGACCAAACATACACTGCAAATTGACTCGATTTCCAAATTTTCTGTCCTAAATTTGTTCCACAGAAAAGTAAAGAAGGTAGGAGTGGTGTGTAATTACTTGATATGACTGGTGCCGATAATAGGAGTCGAACCTACGACCTTCGCATTACGAATGCGAAGTTTTTATATTTTAACTGCTTGAACAACCATCAGAAATCACAAATTTATCATTTTAAATCATAATATTAAAACAAAAAACCTGTTGATGTAAATTGATGAGTGTTGATGTTTATCCTTTCAATTTACTTACACCAGCCGTTACATTACTGTAAACCGTAATCCCCAACAGGAACCCTAAAAATGGCGCTTTCAAGACAAAAACTAACCTTCGAACGAATTCGAAGATTTACTTTACCTGAAGGGAAAAACCAAGTTTTCCTTTGGGATACGGACGTAACAAGCTTGGCATGTCGAGCAACTCGTGGAGCAAAAGCCTTTGTATTCCAAAGCCTGTATGCGGGAAAAACCCTTCGCATGACCATTGGCAACATTAACGATTGGAGGATTGATGATGCGAGGGCCGAAGCCAGGCGACTGCAAACATTAATCGATACTGGGATAGATCCGCGTATAGCTAAGGCGGAAAAAATTGCTGAAGCGGAATCACAGCAGGCTGAATCTCGTAAAACGAAGGCAACCTTTTCAAGCGCTTGGGAAGATTATCTTGATGAATTGAGAACCGGAATCAGCGCAAAAACTAAACGCCCCTACTCTGCACGCTACATTGCCGATCACGTTAACTTGTCCAGTCGTGGAGGCGAAAGTAAAAAAAGAGGCCGGGGCCCAACCTCACCTGGGCCACTGGCTAGCCTGCTCGACCGACCATTATCAGAACTAACACCAGAGAACATTGCCGAATGGCTAAGTACAGAGAGACAAAATCGGCCTACCGTCACTGCTCATGCCTACCGTCTGTTGCGTGCATTCATCAAATGGGCTAATTACCAGAAAAAATATCAGGGAATAATCGATGGCGATCTTGCACAAGATCATAACGTGAGAAAAATGGTTCCAATATCAGCGAGCAAAGCGGGAGATTGCTTACAAAAAGAACAGCTCAAAAGCTGGTTCAGTGCCGTGCGTAGCCTCAATAATCCCATTGCATCAGCCTATCTCCAAGTGCTTTTGCTCACCGGTGCACGGCGTGAAGAAATTTCCTCACTTCGCTGGTCTGACATAGATTTCAAATGGTCAAGCATGAGAATTAAAGACAAGATCGAAGGCGAGCGAATTATCCCCCTCACTCCCTATGTTTCTGACTTGTTACGCTCACTGATGGAGATCCCCAATCGTGGTACAAACGAGGAGAATTGGGTTTTCAGAAGTAACAGCAAAAGTGGCAAAATTATTGAACCGCGTTCAGCACATAATAGAGCATTAACTCGCGCGGAGTTACCACATATCAGCTTGCACGGATTGCGCCGTAGTTTTGGGACCCTCGCTGAATGGGTCGAAGTACCAACAGGTATTGTTGCGCAGATTATGGGCCATAAGCCTAGCGCTCTTGCTGAAAAGCACTATCGCCGCCGTCCATTAGATTTGCTAAGAAAATGGCATGAAAAAGTTGAATTATGGATCTTAGAAGAAGCAAAAATAAAAAACAACGTTGATAAGCGTTGATTTTATCAAATATCAACAACTTACATAAAATCACATGTGTTGACAGAAATTTTTTTTCAGTTATCTTTTATTACTGCTAACTACATTCACTCACTAAGCAGGAGATTAACTACAGTGACTAACCCAATAACTGTATCAAGAGAAGACCGAAGTGCGGAAATCAGAGCGAGATGGGGTTTACATCCGACTAAAAACAAAAGTTCTAATTTTTGGGAAACAACAATTCAGCGTTTTAATAATAGTAGTACTGACCGAATACTACCTCTTTGGCACCGTGTTTCAAAACTTTTAGTTGCTATTAGGAATGTAGTCAATACTATAACATGCCTTTTTCCACCAAAGGGGAATACTTCCCGCTCACGCCGAAGTTCAACAACGTCATCAAAAAACTCATCATCATCTTCATCGGATGGTAGTAGTAGCGACCCCGATCCCGATAGAGACCCCATATTCACCCCTTTTCATTTCATTCTTTCATCTCTGTTAAAAACAATGATCGTCTTATTTGCCCACATATCAAATGTTGGGGTGATGAAATGAGCGATATCAAACATCAAAAACCCTCTCAGTCACAACTAATTTCTACCCGCGAGTTAGCTAATATTATTGGCTATGAAGTACAAACTATTCGAGCTTGGCTTTGCAAAGACAAACTGCCTAATGGTTTACCGCGACCGAAGAAAATTAAAAACCGACACTATTGGTCACGTAAAGACATTGATAGATACCTATTAACCTTCTCAGTATATAGTAACTAATAGAGGCCTCCCCCGGCTATTCTAAAGAATAGCCGGGTTAGTTAATACAAACCTTCCATTAACAATGGGGGGAGATTAATACTATTTATCACATCTCACATTAACAAAATTCAAGGTCACATATGAAAAAACGCATCACTTTCAGCGTAAACAATAGTTCTACTATTGATGCAATTGACGACTATAGCAATGCAAAAGGATACTCCAGGTCAGAGGTGATATCATTTTTATTAAACGCCACAGTCCCAGCATTGAATAAAATAACATCGCAATATCATATAGCTCAAACTTTGGAGTCAACATTAGGCTGTATTTTTGAAGAGAAGGTCCCGTCAATAGCACGGGGGGAGCCAAAATTAACTTACGAAGAGTTTTTTCATTCCGTCTGGAACACTCACATTCGACACCGGAACGAGGTTGTCGATCAAGATTTTTATGCGCACAAAATACCTCATGATAAGATGGGTAAGAGCGAAAAAAAATTAATTCATGAAAAGCTCTCATACATTATAAAAAGTTTCAATGTAAAAAAAGCAATTTTTATTTACACAGATCGGCGCGTGAACCACAAACATCTCATTGCAGGAGGGTTATCTAATATCATACTGATAAAGGAAACAGTCTACGATGGTTGTTTTTTTGATTTGAGCAGCATTGTGATTATGCCAATCTTTGAACTTATTACATTTGGAGTTGAAGCAGTATTGAAAAGAAATAATACTCCCCCTAAACAATCATGCTATTGCTGGATACCAATTTATTACACAAATGATCTAGCGGTAATGGTCCCTGTGATTGCCGAAGGCGATACACCTCAAAAGGCGATGAAAGGAGGAGATGCCATCATTATTAACCCCTTTAACGGTGAAGTAAGCCATACTTTCTGATACCAATGTTAAGCATAACCACTTAGTTGCATACATCTCGACAGTATGGAGTTAGTACCTAATAGCTTGATGAGGGTAAAAGATGCCTACTAACAAAGCAAAATCAAAGAAAATTCTAGGAAGGCCTGAAGGAAGTAAATATTCCCATTTAATTCAGAGTGAGAAGGCTAAGCATTACTCTCAATCCAAGGTGGCAAAGATCTTAGGAATAAGTATTTCCACGGTAAAAAGACACTGGGATAACGGCATCTTTGGGTGATTATAATTGCAGAGTTGCTTTTTAATTATTTTACTGCATGGGTAATGGGTTGATAACAAGTTTTATTGTTGGAAAGGTATTATATAACAGTCATTACTATTAATAGTTAATTAATATAACTAACCACAGACATTCAGCTATGTCTGATCATATTACTATATACGGCTATCCAAAGCCGTAGGGCTAACGACAGGATCGAAACATGGAATTATATCATGGTTCCCATGGTGAGCATGTGCTCGCCTATAAAAAACATATTGAACGAGTCGTCAATGATGCTATCAGTGAATTCCCCAGAACAATGGCGTTACGTGTTGATGTTCATTATCCACCCATTTTAGACAGAGGTGACACTGTTTGCTGTTTTCCTAATCTAGAGCCTGGTGCCATATCCCGTTTCCGTAATGCATTAAATGCCATGTTGGAGGCCAATGAGAGAACCAGAGCAGCTAACGGCAAAAGAATATATCCAAACCGTGTTCGTCATGTTTGGGCACGGGAGTTTTCCGAAGAAGGAAAATGTCACTTTCACCTTGGTCTTTTTTTTAATAAAGATGCTTATTACCATTTAGGTGATTATGAGGCTGAAAGAAATTTAAGGATGATGATTGTAAGAGCATGGTATAGCGCACTGGGATTGGAACTGGATGATTATCCGGGATTGGTTCACTACCCTGAAAATTGTCGTTATATTTTAGACGTCAATGATTTTAACTTTGAAGGAGAATACAATAAATTACTGAATCGTCTCGACTACCTAGCTAAACTCGATACAAAAGCATATGGAGATGGCGACCGTAGCTTCGGCTGCAGTCGCGGGTAATTTATTTTTTACAGCAATGGCCTTTCTTATGGATGGAAAGGCCAGACCTTATATATCAAGAAGATGGTGAGCGATAAAGTATTGTTTTCAAGTAATCATCTGTTGCAGTAAACTCAGGGAGTTGGCCACTCATGGCCTGTGTTAGTGGAATAATCTTTGTCCTGACTCCCATCCCCCTGAAATCAACGTAACCATAATCACGTAAGACTTCCATAATAATCGTATTGCGTGGTGATCGCTGACCTGTAACCATCTTTTCAATCGACATCGAATTATTCAGCGCCCCTGGGCTAATAACTTCAAATCGATTGCTATACAAGCCAATCTCTATCTCAACAAAGCGTGTCCAGTCACGATGAGCCAGTGCATTTACAACAGTTTCGCGAATAGCTTCCAGTGGATAATACCAGGTTGTTTCCCGACGTAGATGCGTATCGGGTAGAGGGGCCTCTGAAGTGATAAAGGGCATGATAGTTGACATCAAACGCTCAATCAATCCACCATCGATCAAAGCCTTTCCGGCTTCCTCAGTATCAAAACGCCCAACCATTGGACCATCCAGAATATCATCGAGTAACGGTTGGTACTCCTTATCCTCGCTGGCAAACGCAAAGACTCGGATATATGGTCGATGCGAGAGTTCAACCATTTTGATTTTGAACTCAACGGGATAATTAGGGCTTTTTTTACGCACTGTGGTTAATGATTTCATGGATAGTGTCCACCATATTTGGTGTCCACTATCCTCTCAGGAATTTCAGGATCTGCCAGACGGTGCTGAGACGACGCTTACGAATGTTATACCCCCTGCTGCAGTGGAAAGACGTGGTGACAGATACCCCTTCCCCACATTCAGGCAGCAACTCTTTCATCAGTAGCAGGCGGGAATCAATATGAGCAGGATCGGTGTGGTTAAAACGATGAAGGAGCGATTTTGTCCGCAAAGAATCCGCTTTTATGGCGGGTTCAGCAGGGAAAAAGTAATCCCCATCTTTAAGACGGACACGTTCCACCCTGGTATCAGCGCAGGGCGGCAATTTATCATTCATTAATTCTGTTTCCTCCGTATGCAGCGTGGAGCCTTTCCTGTTACCGGTTTTATCCGGATGTATGCTGTCCCGTGAAGTGGCGGGCAAACTCACTTCTAAAAAATTACGGCCAGATCTTGTCATGCCTATCACAAAGTATCATAACCGAGCATTGTGTAAAGATGAAAACCGTCAAATTGAGCGCAATCGAGCTGCATGATATGATCAGAACCCTACTAAATCAGAAGTATTGGGTATGAGATTACTTTTGAGGAAGCACGTAAATGAAACGAGTGGTTCTGTTTTCATGTGGGAGCGCTTGTCGCTCCCTGAATAGTCCATGTGACAATGAAGATTAAACAGCATCATAACCAGCATGATGCCGTTGCATTTCTTGCATATCGGCAGACTACATCAGAACCCGGTAACCTTGGATGCTGGGATAATGGCAGAGAAGAGGCACTTACTGTATCTACGGTAAAAAGCGGTTTTGTCGATGAAGTTTTAAAGGAAACCCTCCAGAAACGCTGATGAAATTGCGCAGTTTCGCTGGCCTGATGCGACAACAACTCGCCAGTAGAATGGGTATTTCTTACAAATACCTGCGCAGCATAGAAGCAAACCCATCCAGAGCGAGCATTACTACACTTAACCATTATGCCAAGAAGTGTGGTGTTAAAAGCCCTTTGATTTATCTGTAAATAAGATAAAACATGATAATTTCATCAAGTTGCATGGTAATTTATCCAGGATCCATTTGTGTCCAGGACGTAAGTCTTCACAGCTGTCGAATCAATTCTATTTCGTAAGGCGGCTCACGTTTTTATGCCCTGAGCAGTGCTTTTCCGGCTGGAACTTTCCCCCACTCATTCACTGTGATTTAATATGCTAAACCGGTTTAATTAAGTTTAGCCTTGGAGGGTTTTAGCATGAAAGCAAAAGTTTGGGTTCTGGGCGACGCAGTGGTGGACCTGCTACCGGAGAGTGAAGGGCGCTTGCTACAGTGCCCTGGAGGCGCGCCGGCTAACGTGGCGGTAGGGGTTGCCCGCCTTGGCGGCAACAGCGGATTTATCGGCCGCGTCGGCGGTGACCCGTTTGGCCGCTACATGCGTCATACCCTGCAACAGGAGCAGGTCGACGTCAGCCATATGTATCTTGACGATCATCACCGCACGTCCACTGTGGTGGTCGACCTTGATGACCAAGGTGAACGCACCTTTACCTTTATGGTACGCCCCAGCGCTGACCTGTTCCTGGCTGAAGAAGACCTGCCACAGTTTGCCGCCGGACAGTGGTTGCACATCTGCTCCATCGCGCTCAGCGCCGAGCCCAGCCGCAGTGCTACCTTCGCGGCTATGGAGAACATCAAACGTGCCGGTGGCCGGGTGAGCTTTGACCCTAATATCCGCCTGGATCTCTGGCAAGATCAGAACCTGTTGCACGCCTGTCTCGACCGCGCCCTGCGTCTGGCGAACGTGGTGAAACTGTCCGAAGAAGAGCTGATACTCATCAGCGGGAGTAATGATATCGCGCAGGGGATCGCCAGCATCACTGAGCGTTATCAGCCTGAATTACTGCTGGTGACTCAGGGTAAAGCGGGCGTCATCGCCGCATTCCAGCAGCAGTTTATCCATTTCAGCGCTAAACCGGTTGTCAGCGTGGATACCACCGGTGCGGGCGATGCGTTTGTCGCCGGACTGCTTGCCAGCCTTGCTGCCAACGGGATGCCGGCGGATATCAATGCCCTGGAGCCAACGCTCGCTCTGGCGCAAACCTGCGGTGCCCTGGCAACCCTGGCGAAAGGCGCGATGACTGCCCTGCCATACCAGCGCGATCTACACCGCCAGATTTGATCCTAAATACCGTCGTACGCGGTCCACTTTGTTGCATCCATCACACTTATTAAACCGGTTTAGCAAAATCAATTTCAAAATGTTAAATGTCGTGCTTAACATTGCAACTAAACCGGTTTAGTAAAAACACACAATTTTTTATTTTCCTTTTGGGATGCAATCAATATGTTCAGAAAAAGCACACTCGCGGTTCTTATCGCTTTGCTAACCGGCGCCGCCTCAGCCCATGCACAAACGGATCTCAGCAGTATCGAAGCCCGTTTAATTGCGCTGGAAAAACGCTTACAGGATGCCGAAAACAGAGCGCAAACGGCAGAAACCCGCGCAGAGTCGGCAGAGAAGAAAGTACAGCAGCTCACGACACAGCAACAAAAAACCCAGGACAGCACTCAGGAAGTGGCTCAGCGTACCGCCAAACTGGAGAAAAAAGCCGATGAGAAAAGCGGGTTTGAGTTCCACGGCTACGCCCGCTCCGGCGTGATAATGAATGACTCCGGCGCCAGCACCAAATCCGGAGCCTACATGACGCCAGCAGGGGAAACCGGTGGGGCTATTGGCCGCCTGGGAAACCAGGCCGATACCTATGTTGAAATGAATCTTGAACATAAGCAGACCCTGGATAACGGGGCAACGACCCGCTTCAAAGTCATGGTCGCCGACGGTCAAACCACTTATAACGACTGGACGGCGAGCACCAGTGATTTGAACGTGCGTCAGGCCTTTGTTGAACTGGGCAACTTGCCCACCTTCGACGGGCCGTTTAAAGGCTCCACCCTGTGGGCCGGGAAACGCTTTGACCGGGATAACTTTGACATTCACTGGATCGACTCGGATGTCGTGTTCCTCGCCGGTACCGGCGGCGGTATTTACGATGTCAGGTGGAACGACAGCGTTCGCAGCAACTTCTCTCTTTACGGGCGTAACTTCGGCGATATTGCTGATACCAGCAACAGTGTGCAGAACTACATCGTCAGCATGAACAATTTCATCGGGCCGGTGCAGATGATGGTCAGCGGGATGCGGGCAAAAGACAACGACGAACGCCAGGATACCAACGGTAATCCGGTCAAAGGCGATGCGGCAAATACCGGTGTACATGCGCTGCTCGGGTTGCACAACGACAGTTTTTACGGCCTGCGTGAAGGTGCCAGCAAAACCGCCCTGCTCTACGGTCACGGACTGGGTGCCGAAGTTAAAGGTGTCGGCTCTGACGGCGCGTTACGCTCGGGGGCTAACACCTGGCGCTTCGCCAGCTACGGCACCACGCCACTGAGCAAGAACTGGTTTATCGCCCCGGCGATACTGGCACAAACCAGTAAAGACCGTTATGTCGATGGCGACAGCTACCAGTGGGCAACCCTCAACATGCGTCTGATCCAGGAGATCAATCAAAACTTCGCCCTCGCTTATGAAGGCAGTTACCAGTATATGGATCTCAAACCTGAAGGTTATAACGATCGCCATGCGGTAAACGGCAGCTTCTACAAGCTCACCTTCGCCCCGACCTTTAAGGTTGGCGACATCGGCGATTTCTTCAGCCGTCCTGAAATCCGTCTTTACACCTCGTGGATGGACTGGAGCAAAAAACTCAATAATTACGCCAGCGATGACGCGCTGGGCAGCAGTGGTTTTAAATCGGGCGGCGAATGGTCGTTCGGGATGCAGATGGAAACCTGGTTTTGATGGTTAACACCTGGCGACAGTAACCGCCGGGGCGACAAAATACGTTTCGTCGCCCCGGACACAATAACAACGAAGAGAATGCGCTCCGGCTACCACGGGACGACAACTCGAAAATCAATACGCATTCAGAGGGTACTATGGATTTTGAACAGATTTCCCGCTCGCTACTTCCGCTTCTGGGAGGCAAGGAAAATATCGCCAGCGCCGCGCACTGTGCCACACGCCTGCGCCTGGTGCTGGTCGATGACTCACTGGCCGATCAGCAGGCCATCGGCAAAATTGATGGGGTGAAGGGCTGTTTCCGTAACGCCGGACAGATGCAGATTATCTTCGGCACCGGGGTGGTGAACAAAGTCTACGCCGCCTTTATCCAGGCGGCAGGGATTGGCGAATCCAGCAAATCGGAAGCTGCCGACATTGCGGCGAAAAAACTGAATCCTTTCCAGCGCATTGCCCGCCTGTTGTCGAACATCTTTGTGCCGATCATCCCGGCTATCGTCGCCTCCGGCCTGTTGATGGGCCTTCTGGGGATGGTTAAAACGTACGGCTGGGTCGACCCGGGTAACGCCATCTACATCATGCTGGATATGTGCAGCTCAGCGGCGTTTATTATTCTGCCGATCCTGATTGGCTTCACCGCCGCCCGCGAGTTCGGTGGTAATCCTTATCTTGGCGCGACGCTTGGCGGCATCCTGACTCACCCGGCGCTCACCAACGCCTGGGGTGTGGCCGCCGGTTTCCACACCATGAACTTCTTCGGCCTTGAGATTGCCATGATCGGCTATCAGGGCACGGTGTTCCCGGTGCTGCTGGCGGTGTGGTTTATGAGCATCGTTGAGAAACAGCTGCGTCGCGTGATCCCCGATGCACTGGATCTGATCCTGACGCCGTTCCTGACGGTGATCATTTCCGGTTTTATCGCCCTGCTGATTATCGGCCCGGCTGGTCGCGCGCTTGGCGACGGTATTTCGTTTGTCCTTAGCACCCTGATTACCCACGCCGGTTGGCTGGCCGGACTGCTGTTTGGCGGTCTCTATTCGGTTATCGTCATTACCGGTATTCACCACAGCTTCCACGCCATCGAAGCGGGACTGCTGGGCAACCCATCCATCGGCGTCAACTTCCTGCTGCCGATTTGGGCGATGGCCAACGTCGCTCAGGGCGGTGCTTGTCTGGCGGTGTGGTTCAAAACGAAAGATGCCAAAATCAAAGCCATTACCCTGCCCTCGGCGTTTTCTGCCATGCTCGGCATCACCGAAGCGGCGATTTTTGGTATTAACTTACGCTTTGTAAAACCGTTTATCGCAGCCCTGATTGGCGGCGCGGTGGGCGGCGCGTGGGTGGTATCCATGCATGTTTACATGACCGCGGTGGGCCTGACGGCTATCCCTGGCATGGCTATCGTGCAGGCCAGCTCGCTGCTGAACTACATTATCGGGATGGTTATCGCCTTTGGCGTCGCCTTTGTCGTCTCCCTGGTACTGAAATACAAAACGGACGCTGAATAATGTCACATCCATCACGCCTGCCTGCGATTTTGCAGGCTGTTATGCAGGGCCAGCCGCGCGCGCTGGCCGACAGCCACTATCCCCGCTGGCACCATGCGCCGGTGACCGGGCTGATGAACGATCCCAACGGCTTTATTGAATTTGCCGGACGTTATCACCTGTTTTATCAGTGGAACCCGCTCGCCTGCGATCATAAGTTCAAGTGCTGGGGGCACTGGAGCTCTGCCGACCTGCTGCACTGGCAACATGAGCCGATCGCGCTCATGCCGGATGAAGAGTATGACCGCAACGGCTGCTACTCCGGAAGCGCCGTGGATAGTCAGGGCACGCTCACCCTGTGCTATACCGGCAACGTAAAATTTGACGACGGCAGCCGAACCGCGTGGCAGTGCCTGGCGACGGAAAATGCCGACGGCACGTTTACCAAACTCGGCCCGGTATTACCGCTGCCGGAGGGCTATACCGGCCACGTGCGTGACCCGAAAGTCTGGCAGCACGAAGGTCGCTGGTACATGGTGCTGGGCGCACAGGATTTGCAAAAGCGTGGCAAGGTGTTGTTATTCAGCTCAGCGGACCTTCATGAGTGGACGAGTCAGGGCGAAATCGCCGGTTATGGCATCAATGGCCTGGACGACGCGGGCTATATGTGGGAATGCCCGGACCTGTTTGCCCTCGGCGACCAGCATGTCCTGATTTGCTGCCCGCAGGGCGTGCCTCGTGAGAAAGAGCGCTATCTCAACACCTACCCGGCAGTGTGGATGAGCGGCGATTTCGACTACCACCGCGCGGCCTTCGAGCATGGCGAACTGCACGAATTGGACGCAGGGTTTGAGTTCTACGCCCCGCAAACCATGCTTACCAGTGATGGCCGCCGTCTGCTGGTCGGCTGGATGGGCGTGCCGGAGGGCGAAGAGATGCTTCAACCGACCCTCACCAACGGCTGGATCCATCAGATGACCTGCCTGCGTGAGCTGGAGTTTATCGATGGTCAGCTATACCAACGTCCTCTACGAGAGCTGAGCGCCCTGCGCGGCGAAGCGCACGGCTGGGCAGGGAACTCCCTGCCGCTGGCACCGATGGAAATCGTTCTACAAACCACTGGGGACGATATTTTGAGCCTCGATTTTGACGGCGCATTAATCCTTGAACGCGATGCCAGCGGGATCCGCCTGGCCCGACCCAGTCTGGCCAGCGACGAGAAGCATTATCGTTACTGGCGCGGAGACGTCCGCTCGCTGCATATTTTCATCGACCAGTCTAGCGTGGAGATTTTCATCAACGGCGGCGAAGGAGTGATGAGCTGCCGCTACTTCCCGGCCTGTTCAGGGCAGCTAATGTTCTCTGGCATCACACCGGACGCATTCTGCTACTGGCCGCTGCGAACTTGCATGGTAGAATAAGCGTTTTGCCTCAAGCTCATGGCGTCGTAATGAAAACTAAACGCGTAACCATTAAAGATATCGCCGAACAGGCTGGCGTCTCAAAAGCGACCGCCAGCCTAGTACTGAACGGTCGTGGTAAGGAGCTGCGTGTGGCGCAGGAAACGCGTGAGCGAGTACTGGCGATTGCCCGTGAGCAGCACTATCAGCCAAGCATTCACGCCCGCTCGCTGCGCGACAACCGCAGCCACACCATCGGACTGGTGGTGCCGGAGATCACCAACCACGGCTTTGCGGTCTTTTCACATGAGCTGGAAATGCTGTGCCGCGAAGCAGGCGTCCAGCTATTGATCTCTTGTACTGATGAAAACCCCGGTCAGGAGAGCGTGGTGGTCAATAACATGATTTCCCGCCAGGTTGACGGTCTGATCGTCGCTTCATGTATGCACAACGATGCCGACTATCTTAAGCTCAGCCAACAACTGCCAGTAGTGCTGTTTGACCGTTGTCCTAATGAAAGCCTGCTGCCGCTGGTGATGACTGATTCGATTACCCCAACGGCGGAACTGATTTCCCGCATTGCACCTAAGCATAGCGATGAGTTCTGGTTTTTAGGCGGTCAGTCGCGTCTGTCGCCTTCACGCGATCGTCTGACCGGCTTCACGCAGGGTTTGGCTCAGGCGGGTATTGCACTGCGCCCGGAATGGGTGATTAACGGTAACTACCACCCGAGCTCAGGCTATGAGATGTTCGCCGCACTCTGCGCGCGACTTGGGCGGCCGCCTAAGGCGCTGTTCACTGCCGCCTGTGGACTGCTCGAAGGGGTACTGCGCTATATGAGCCAGCACCATTTACTCGACTCAGATATCCATCTGACGAGCTTTGACGATCACTATCTTTATGATTCGCTGTCGCTGCGTATCGATACCGTACAGCAGGATAACCGCCAGTTGGCCTGGCACTGCTATGATCTGATAAGCCAATTGATCGAGGGCGATACGCCCGAAACGCTACAACGCTACCTGCCCGCAACGCTGCAGTTTAGGCATCAGTAATAACTGAGCATTTTTGAATACCCTACAGAGGTGAAATCTGGTGCGAATCCAACAATCAAAAATCAATATTTGTAGTGATGTGATGCGGAAAGGTCTTCACTGCATCAGTAATCACACCAATCGGGTTAAACGGCAAACTGAGTGGTGGTAAAGACTGACACCGGCATTATTACTGTCACTGTGGAACATCACTCCGGCGGGTTTACCGCAAGCTTCCCACGCAATTTCCAGCGCTTTGATGTCAGCTTGCTGTCCGGTGAGAATGACATTGCCCAACCCTCAGGTTTCCTTGCGAACAGATCGAGAACAACAGCAAGGTAAGCCCAACGCTTGCCTGTCCAGAGTAGAGTAAGAGGCAGGGCGTAGTCGGACTATTTCCCTGCCTCTCCTCCCCGAACCGGACGTGCACCTTTCAGCGCATCCGGCTCTCCATTTAAATGCTGGCGAACGCCATTG
>NZ_CABTJS010000088.1:0-43123 GCF_902485085.1 uncultured Kluyvera sp. | reverse complement strand
TTACCGTGCCACGGACTGTTACCAGCCGCGCGGTGCGCTCTTACCGCACCCTTTCACCCTTACCTGATCCCGCTTGCGCGGGCCATCGGCGGTTTGCTCTCTGTTGCACTGGTCGTGGGCTGTTACACCCCCCAGGCGTTACCTGGCACCTTGCCCTATGGAGCCCGGACTTTCCTCCCCTCCGCCCGTCTCCCCCGAAGAGGACGACGACGAAGCGGCGACTGTCTGGTCAGCTTCGGCGCGAAGTATAGAGGGTTTGCGCGTCGATGTCACCCTTCGATCCGCATCCCGACCTGAATTGTGGCGGCGATGTTCCGGGAAGTGTGGTAAATATTCTCCGCCGCATCGCGGAAGGCTTCTTCCAGTGAACCAATGCGATTCAGCACGCTGAATACCGAATCAATCCCGTACTGGTGTACCATGCCAACATCGCGCGTCAGGCTACCGGCAATACCGATAACCGGCTTGTGGTACTTCTTCGCCACGCTGGCCACACCTACCGGCACTTTGCCGTGAATGCTCTGGCTATCGAGGCGGCCTTCACCGGTCACCACCAGCGTGCAATCATGGATATGTTCTTCAAGGTTCAGCGCCTGGGTCACAATCTCAATGCCGCTGCGCAGCTCCGCGCCGAGGAACGCCATCAGCGCCGCCCCCATCCCGCCAGCCGCGCCGGAACCAGGCACTTCTTTTACGTCAATGCGCAGCGATTTCTTAATCGCGTCCGCGTAGTGCGCCAGATTACGATCCAGCTCGACGATCATCGCCTCCGTCGCTCCTTTCTGCGGGCCAAAGATACAGGATGCGCCAAAAGGTCCGGTCAGCGGGTTCGTCACATCGCAGGCCACGCGAATCGCGCAGTTTTTCAGGCGAGCATCAAGACCGGAAATATCAATATGGTTGAGACTCATCAGGCTACCGCCACCAAAACCGATTTCCGTGCCGCTGGCATCGCACAGCTTCGCGCCCAGCGCCTGCACCATACCGGCACCGCCGTCATTGGTTGCGCTGCCACCAATGCCGATAATAATGTTTTTCGCCCCGCTCTCCAGCGCCTGAAGGATCAGCTCCCCGGTGCCGTAAGAGGTGGTAATCAGCGGGTTGCGCTGCTCTGGCGGCACTAATGCCAGACCGCTTGCCGCCGCCATTTCAATAAAAGCAGTATTCCCGTCGCCGGAGCTCCCCCACTGTGCTTCCACGGCTTCGCCAAGCGGACCGGTGACCGTTGACGTCACTGAACGACCCTGCGTTGCCGCAATCATCGCCTCAACCGTTCCTTCTCCACCGTCGGCGACCGGCACTGACACGAATTGCGCTTCCGGAAAGATTTCCCGAAATCCTTTTTCTATGGCCTGAGCTACCTCGGTGGCAGAAAGGCTTTCTTTATAAGAGTCTGGGGCGATTACGATTTTCATATCTGAGCCTATTAGCGCACGACGCCGGAGGGCGTTTCACAGCTCCGGCCTACCCTGTAGGCCCGGCACGCAATGCGCCACCGGGCACAACGTCCTTAGCGAGTGACTTCCACTTTCGCCAGTTTTTCGTAATAGCACGCCAGAGCGCTATGGTCGGCGGTTCCAAGACCATCAGCACGCAGCGCCTGCATCATCTCCATTACCGCGGCGGTCAGCGGCAGCTGCGCGCCCACGCCGTGCGAGGTATCCAACGCATTCGCCAGATCTTTAATATGCAGGTCGATACGGAAGCCCGGTTTGAAGTTACGATCCATCACCATCGGTGCTTTCGCATCCAGCACGGTGCTGCCCGCCAGTCCGCCACGAATCGCCTGATAGACCAGATCCGGGTTAACGCCCGCTTTGGTCGCCAGCGTCAGCGCTTCGGACATTGCCGCAATGTTTAGCGCCACGATCACCTGGTTTGCCAGCTTGGTCACGTTGCCCGCACCAATATCGCCGGTATGCACCACGGAACCCGCCATCGCTTTCATCAGATCGTAATACTTATCGAAGATGGCTTTATCACCGCCGACCATCACCGACAGCGTACCGTCGATAGCTTTTGGTTCACCGCCGCTCACCGGCGCATCGAGCATATCAATGCCTTTCGCCTTCAGCGCGTCGCTAATTTCACGGCTGGCCAGCGGTGCAATCGAGCTCATGTCGATAAGCACGGTGCCCGGCTTCGCGCCTTCGATAATGCCGTTTTCACCTAGTGCCACTTCTTTCACGTGTGGCGAGTTTGGCAGCATGGTGATGATCACATCACACTGTTCAGCAATCGCTTTTGCCGTGGTCGCCGTTTCAGCACCGGCGGCAATCACTTCGGCAATCGTTTCAGGATTACGGTCAGAAACCACCAGCGAGTAACCCGCTTTCAGCAGGTTTTTACTCATCGGTTTACCCATGATACCCAGGCCAATAAAACCAACTTTCATCGTCATTTCCTCAAATGTGTATGTATTCGGTGGTGGTTACTTCTTGAACGCGTCAGCCAGCTTCTGCGTACCGGCGCGGAACACGCCGAGATCGCTGCCAACCGCCACAAAGGTTGCGCCCCACTCCAGATAGCGGCGCGCATCGGCTTCTACCGGTGCCAGAATGCCGCTTGGCTTACCGTGCGCTTTGGCACGGGCGAAAATATGTTGAATCGCCTGCTGCACTTCCGGGTGAGAAGCGTTGCCCAGATGGCCTAACGCCGCGGCAAGGTCACTTGGGCCAACAAAGATGCCATCTACGCCTTCAGTGGCGGCAATGGCATCAACGTTGTCGACGCCCAGCTGGCTTTCGATCTGCACCAGGATGGTGATGTTTTTATTGGACTGCGCGAAGTAATCCGGCACGGTGCCAAACATGTTGCCGCGATGAGAAACGGACACGCCGCGAATGCCTTCTGGCGGATAACGGGTCGAAGAGACCGCCTGCGCGGCTTCTTCTTCGGTTTCCACAAACGGAATCAGGAAGTTGTAGAAACCGATATCCAGCATGCGCTTGATAATCACCGGCTCGTTGGTCGGGATACGCACAACCGGTGCGCTCGCGCTGCCTTTTAAAGCCATCAGCTGCGGGATGAGCGTCGTCACATCGTTCGGCGCATGTTCACCGTCCAGTACCAGCCAGTCGAAACCGGCCAGTCCTAACACTTCAGTGCTGATTGGGCTGGAGAGTGCGGACCAGCAGCCAATCTGAACCTGTTTTGCCGCCAGCGCAGCTTTGAATTTGTTAGGGAAAATCGCGTTATCCATTTTCATTACCTTAAGTTAGTCGTGGCTTACTTACGCAGTTCCAGACGTTTGATGTCGCCAACCACGAACAGGTAGCAAACCATCATCATCAGCGCAGAGCAGCCTACAAAAATCAGTGCACCATTAAAGGAGTGCAGCTCACTCACGATATAGCCAATCACCAGCGGCGTGACGATAGACGCCACGTTACCGAAGACGTTAAACAGCCCGCCGCACAGCCCTACAATCTCTTTTGGTGCCACGTCGGAGATAACCGGCCAGCCGAGTGCACCAAAACCTTTACCGAAGAATGCCAACGCCATCAGGGTAACCACCAGCGCGGTGTTATCGGTGTAGTTACACAGAATAATCGTCGATGCCAGCAGCATGCCCAATACGATAGGCAGCTTACGGGCAAAGGTCAGCGTACAGCCACGACGAATCAGGTAGTCGGAGAACAACCCGCCCAACACGCCACCGGCAAAGCCGCACAATGCAGGAATAGACGCCACGAGCCCTACTTTCAGAATCGACATGCCTTTGTCCTGCACCAGGTAAATCGGGAACCAGGTGAGGAAGAACCACGTAATGGTGTTCAGGAAGTACTGACCGAAGAAGATCCCTAACATCATACGGCTGCTCAGCAACTGCTTGATGTAATCCAGCTTCGGACCTTTTGCCGCATCGCTGCCCGGCTTTTTATGGTCCATATCGACCACGGCACCGTTATCCGCAATGAACTTCAGCTCTTCTTTGGACATGCGCGGATGGTCGGTTGGGTTATGGACGAACTTCACCCACATCCCGGTCAACACAAAACCAATCACACCCATCACGGTAAAGACGTGCTCCCAGCCCCAGGCGAAGGTTAACCAGCCCAACAGTGGCGAGAACAGCGCTAAAGAGAAGTACTGCGCGGAGTTAAAGATAGCGGACGCCGTGCCGCGCTCTTTGGTCGGGAACCAGGCCGCTACGATACGGGCGTTAGCCGGGAAGGAAGGCGCTTCAGAGAAGCCCAGCATAAAGCGCATGAAGAACATTGAGACGCCCGCCCATGCCAGTGGGAAGAAGCCAACAAAGCCCTGCAGGAAAGTAAACAGCGACCAGAAGAACAGACTATAGGTATAGACTTTCTTCGAACCAAATTTATCCAGTAACCAACCACCGGGGATCTGCATGAGCAAATAAGCCCAACCGAACGCAGAGAAGATGTACCCCATTTCGACCGCGCTCAGACCCAGCTCTTTTGCCACCGACGTACCGGCGATTGAGAGCGTGGCGCGGTCCGCATAGTTAACGGCCGTAACAATGAAAATAACTAAAAGAATTAAATAACGGGTATGCATTCCTTTTGTTGATCCAGAAACATCAGCTGTATCGTGTATCATTTTATTATCCTCGGGCACAGAGAACCTTAATTATATTTTTATTATTAAGGTCTATTTCGCTGATTATTTATTGATAACTGGCAATCTTAATAAATCGATAATACGCCATGAAATCGAGATTCAGTATAATCAGGAAACGATAGCCATACATTGTGCAAAAACACAATTTAATAGCCTTATAAAATCTTTTAGTTATACATATGCACATAACACTGGGCGCTGATGCACAATTTCAATTTTTGATACCCTTGCGCCACAAGGCATGACGACAATAGGTGATCTTTATCACATTTTTAGATTCCAACACCTGACATGCTTTATTCCATAATCAAAGTGTTCTTATTTTCCACATTGAATAACCTGACACTTATAACATTTATTATTTTACCCACTGGCTGGAGAATGCTGGACAATGGCTAACATCGAAATCAGACAAGAATCGCCGACTGCCTTTTATATTAAAGTGCACGATACAGACAATGTCGCGATTATTGTTAACGATAATGGATTAAAAGCAGGAACCCGCTTTCCTGACGGTCTGGAATTAATTGAGCATATTCCTCAAGGGCATAAAGTGGCCCTGGTGGATATTCCCCACAATGGCGAAATTATCCGCTACGGCGAGGTCATCGGCTACGCCGTTCGCGACATCGTCAAAGGGAGCTGGATTGATGAATCCATGGTTATTCTGCCAAAGGCACCGCCGCTGAATACCTTACCGCTGGCAACCCGAGTGCCAGAGCCGCTGCCGCCGCTGGAGGGCTACACCTTCGAAGGCTATCGCAACGCCGACGGCAGCGTGGGTACCAAAAACCTGCTGGGTATTTCAACCAGTGTACATTGCGTGGCGGGCGTGGTGGATTACGTAGTCAAAATTATTGAACGCGATCTGCTGCCCAAATACCCCAACGTCGACGGCGTGGTTGGCCTCAATCACCTGTACGGCTGCGGCGTGGCGATCAACGCCCCGGCGGCCATCGTGCCCATTCGCACCATTCACAACATCGCCCTGAACCCTAACTTTGGCGGCGAAGTGATGGTTGTGGGCCTCGGCTGTGAAAAATTACAGCCAGAGCGTCTGCTTCAAGGTACCGAAGATGTACAGAGCATCCCAGTCGACAGCGCCAGCATCGTACGTTTGCAAGATGAACAGCATGTTGGTTTTCGCTCAATGGTCGACGACATTTTGCAGGTGGCCGAACGTCACCTGGAAAAACTCAACAAGCGCCAGCGCGAAACCTGCCCGGCCTCTGAACTGGTCGTCGGTATGCAGTGCGGCGGAAGCGATGCGTTCTCCGGCGTGACGGCAAATCCGGCGGTAGGCTACGCGTCTGACCTGCTGGTGCGCTGCGGCGCAACCGTGATGTTCTCGGAAGTAACCGAAGTGCGTGACGCCATCCACCTGCTCACGCCGCGCGTCATCAACGAAGAAGTGGGCAAACGCCTGCTGGAAGAGATGGCCTGGTACGATAACTACCTCGATATGGGCCAGACCGACCGCAGCGCCAACCCGTCTCCGGGCAACAAGAAAGGTGGACTGGCAAACGTGGTGGAAAAAGCGCTGGGCTCTATCGCTAAATCCGGCAAGAGCGCTATCGTGGAAGTGCTTTCACCAGGCCAACGCCCAACCAAGCGCGGCCTGATTTATGCCGCCACCCCGGCAAGCGATTTTGTCTGCGGCACCCAGCAGGTCGCTTCCGGCATTACCGTTCAGGTCTTCACCACCGGCCGCGGTACGCCGTACGGTCTGATGGCCGTACCGGTCATCAAGATGGCCACCCGCACCGAGCTGGCGAATCGCTGGTATGACTTAATGGATATCAACGCCGGAACCATTGCCACGGGCGAAGAGACGATTGAGGATGTAGGCACGAAGCTGTTTGAGTTCATTCTGGACGTGGCGAGCGGGCGTAAGAAAACCTTCTCGGATCAGTGGGGTCTGCATAACCAGCTGGCGGTGTTTAACCCGGCTCCGGTGACTTGATATTCAACACGGTGATGAGAATAAGTCCTGCGGGAGGTCATTGTACCTCCCGCATTTTTTCATGCGGCATGATGTTGTGCGAAGAAAGCTTCAATTTGTGCGCGCGTAGACGTCCCTTCCATTGGACCACGTTGTGCTATCGCCAGCGAGCCACTCGCATTAGCCCACTTCAGCGCTTCTGGCGGCTGAATACCAGACAGGAACAAGCTCACAAACGTCGCGCCAAAACAGTCTCCTGCACCGGTTGGGTCAATCAC
Organism: uncultured Kluyvera sp.; assembly: GCF_902485085.1. NCBI lineage: Bacteria > Pseudomonadati > Pseudomonadota > Gammaproteobacteria > Enterobacterales > Enterobacteriaceae > Kluyvera > uncultured Kluyvera sp. Next base: position 36,313 of record NZ_CABTJS010000088.1, on the reverse strand, counting down.
CGGAACATTAAAGCCTGCAGCGTGGTGAGTTTCCTTCGAACTGAAATAGCTGGCGCCACGCGGGCCTCGTTTAATCACCACATGCTTCACACCGCGTTTTAGCAACTTGTCGACTAACACCTGCTCATCACGCCCACGGTTAAGACCAAAATAATCCAATTCACCGTCGCTGGGTAAAAATATATCGGTGTAATCAAGAATGTACTCAAAGGCCTGTGACATCTCCGGAATATTGAGCATCTCTTTGCGAATATTCGGGTCGAACGATACGGTGCCGTTACGAGATTTTACATTCTCAATCGCTTTACGCATGGCATCGATGATGCGAAAGGAGAATAGCGACGATCCCATGATGTGAAAATGGTTGCACTGGTTTAATAGCGTCTCGTCAATGTGCTCCGCCGTCAGCAACCCACAGGCGCTATTGGGCATATTGAAGATAAAATCACGCTGCGCCTGGTTACGGTAACTCACAAAGGCGCTACCGGTCGTCGCCTTCTGCAGCATCGCGATGCCACTCACGTTGACGCCGTCTTTTTCCAGCCGGGCAATATTCATTTCACCAAAGGCGTCGCTTCCTACGCAGCTAAACAATACGGAACCAAAACCTAGCTTCGCCACCTGATCGGCAAAAATGGCCGGCGCGCCGCTGGGATAGGGGCCCCAAAATTCTCCCGGTTGCGAGAAACCCTGGTTTTCTTTCTTGGCGAGGAACTCCACCAACAGCTCACCGATGGTACAAATGGTCACGTTCATCACCGCTCCTTCACTTCGCTTTTTGCAAGGCAGGGTTGAGCCATGTCAGGCATTCATTGTTGGTATAGCTATTGGTCAGCCCTGCCGCGAGAAAGCGGGTATGATATTCAGCAGCGACAACCTGTGGTGTCACGATGCCACTGACCTGCTGTAATTCCCCTACGGTATAGCGTTTCTCACCGTAAACGGGCCGTCCGGCTACCACCGCAATCACGCGTTCACTTTGCGCGACGGCCTCATGAAGAAGCCGCGCGCGCGTTTCATGCCTTACGCTCAGCGTACCGTCTTCAGCAATATGATCGACGGCAATCAACGCTCGGGAAGGACGATAATGACGGAATGCGTTTATCGCCATTTCTCCCTCGATCTCGTTGCCTTCACGGCTAATAACACCGCCGAGAAGCACGCTTTCGCCGTTAAGAAACTCTTGCGCAAAAGGAACATGCGCCAGATCGTTCATAAGCAGGCAAAGATCTTCATTGCCAGCAAGAAAAGGGATCACCTTTCGTAAGGTAGAGCCAGGGCCTAAAAAAACCGTCTCACCATCATCAATGAGTGCAGCAACCTGACGCGCAATTTCGGTTTCCAGCGCTTTATCAACAACGGCAGCGACAGGCTCTCTTAACTGAGCGGTCGGCGCGCCCTGCTGCGCCGTATAAATTGCGCCACCAAATGAGCGTTTCAGGTAGCCTTGCTGCTCAAGATAGTTCAGGTCATTACGGATAGTTACTCCAGACACGGCAAGCATCTCAGCCAGATCGTCGACCTTAATTTCTCCGTTCTTACGGACGATATCTGCAATATCTAAGCGTCTTTTCAGCAGGCTGGTTGACGGTTTTGCCACGGTGTTATGCCCTATTTTCATCTCGAGGAATAACTTTCATTTTTAAATTTTCATTATCTCTTGTCAAACCAGTCGATACCTCGACGCTTCAAAAAACCATTAAAATCAATACATTTCAATGAATTAATGATTTTCATTTATGAAAATTAATATTTAAAAACGAAAGATTTTTATCACAATTGACTTTCATTTTTAAAATCAATTCGCCGTAGTGTGCGTTTGATCACAACGTATTCGCAGAACGATCGCTACATTACTTTCAAAATGAAGCAGTAAAATCATTTTTAACTTTAATTTTGAAACTTAAGGGTCGAATATGTACATCATCTCTAGTAAAAACATGCTGTTAAAAGCTCAGCGCAAAGGCTATGCCGTTCCCGCTTTTAATATCCACAATCTGGAAACCATGCAGGTCGTCGTAGAAACGGCGGCTGAACTCCGCTCTCCGCTGATCCTGGCCGGTACGCCAGGCACTTACAGCTATGCTGGTACTGGAAACGTTGTCGCGATCGCCCGCGATCTGGCGAAACTGTGGGATCTCCCACTGGCGCTGCACCTCGATCACCACGAAGATCTCGCCGATATTACCCGCAAGGTCCAGGCCGGGATCCGCTCAGTTATGATCGACGGTTCCCACTCCCCGTTTGAAGAAAATATCGCACTAGTGAAAAGCGTCGTTGAGCTGAGCCACCGTTACGATGCCAGCGTCGAAGCCGAATTAGGCCGTCTGGGCGGCGTGGAAGATGATCTGGTCGTGGATGCAAAAGACGCACTCTATACCAACCCGGAGCAGGCACGTGAGTTCGTCGCCCGTACCGGAATCGACTCGCTGGCCGTTGCCATCGGTACCGCTCACGGGATGTATGCAGCCGAACCGAAACTCGACTTTGAGCGTTTGGCTGCGATTCGTGACCGTGTCGATGTTCCGTTGGTACTGCACGGTGCTTCAGGCTTGCCGGACAGCGATATCCGCCGGGCAATTTCATTGGGGGTCTGCAAAGTTAACGTGGCTACCGAACTGAAAATTGCCTTCTCCGATGCGCTCAAACAGTACTTTATTGATAAGCCTGACGCTAACGATCCGCGTCATTACATGAAGCCTGCAAAAGAAGCGATGAAAGAAGTCGTCCGTAAGGTTATTCATGTCTGCGGTTGCGAAGGGCAACTGTAACGATCCCGTGCAAGGAGCTCTGTCGTGATCCATACCCTGACGCTAAACACTGCCATCGATATGAACATTTTTTGTGGTTCATTACAGCCTTCAGTGGTTAATCGAACGCAGCACACAGAATATTGCCCAAATGGCAAAGGCGTTAACGTTTCTCTGGTGCTTAATCATTTTCAACAACCCACGCATGTGATGGGAATATTTGGTGGTTTTACTGGTCGCTATATTGTCGAGGAGTTACGCAAGCAAGCTATAAAAGTTACTCCAGCCTGGGTGTCAGAGCCAACACGTATTAATATATTCATTAATGATGGAGTCGACGAATATAAATTAGTTAATCCCGGAGCCAGTATTGATGATGATTGCAAACACCAAATCATTCATCATTTAGACTCTGTAACCTCCGGTGATTATTTAGTTATTAGTGGAAGTTTGCCGCCGGGGATCGAAAGCCGTTTTTATGCAGAAATTATAACCCTGTGCCAGAAGAAGGGCTGTGAAATCATACTGGATATCAGCCACCCTTCACTCCGGCAGCTTCTCGAATTTCAACCATTGCTTATCAAACCCAACGATGATGAATTAAAAGAGATCTTTAATCTCGACGTCAATAGCACGAAACAGGTACGTGAAGCCATGTTGACGTTGCACCAACTCGGCGCTCGTAATGTACTGCTTACGCTAGGGGCAAAAGGACTCTATTTCTCCAATGGCACAGCGCTGTGGTTCTGCTCTGCGCCAAAGATAGAACTCGTTAGCTCAGCTTGCGCAGGCGATGCAGCGCTTGGAGCATTCTTAAGTAAATGGCTCAACGATGACGATGTCACCCATGCGCTTGCGCTTGCCAGCGCAACCGGTGCAGACGTTGCCAGCTCCGCAGGTCTTGGAAAACTCAATCGCACAGAAGAATTACAACAGCAGGTTCAAATCGTCCAATTATAAAGGCCCGATTATGAAAAAAATTATTGCAGTTACCGGCTGCCCTACAGGTATTGCCCATACATTTATGGCTGAAGAAGCCTTAAAGACCGCAGCAAAAAAAATTAAACGTTGAAATTAAAGTCGAAACCAATGGTGCTTCTGGAGTTGAAAATCCTATCACACCGGACGACCTTAAAAATATTTACGGCGTTATTATAGCTGCCGATAAGGATGTTAATGCAGAACGATTTAATGGTCTCCCTGTCATTGAGGTTCCAGTAAAAGAAGCAATTCATCATCCAGCAGATTTAATTAATAAAGTTGTCAGCGGTCAGGCAATACGACGTCAAGGAATATCCTCATCTTCAGAATCAGAAGATAAGTACGAAAAGGAGTCATTTGGCCGCCAGGTTTATAAACATCTAATGAGCGGTGTATCAAATATGCTGCCTTTTGTGGTCGCAGGTGGGATCCTGATTGCTCTCTCTTTCCTATGGGGGATCTATTCTGCCGACCCGAATTCGCCTCAGTATAACGTGATTGCCGCCACGCTAATGAAAGTCGGTCAGCAGGCCTTTTCCATTATGGTGCCGGTCTTTACCGCCTATATCGCCTGGTCAATTTCAGGGCGTCCCGGCATGGTGGCGGGCTTTGTTGGTGGATTACTGGCAAATGCGACCGGCGCTGGATTCCTCGGCGGGATCATCGCAGGGTTTGCAGCAGGCTATTTTATGTTGCTGATTCGCAATCTGCTCAACGGGCTACCGCGTCAGTACGAGGGACTTAAGTCGATCTTTATCATGCCATTGGTTGGTGTGCTGGTGATTGGCGTACTGATGGTGCTGCTCGGCAAACCGGTTGCCGCCATCAACAACGGCATGATGAGTTGGCTAAGCTCTTTACAAGAAGCGAACCCAATTCTACTTGGTATTGTCGTCGGTGCGATGTGCTCCTTCGACTTCGGCGGCCCGGTCAATAAGGCGGCCTATGTCACCGGTACCCTGCTGCTCGGCCAGGGGAATTTCTTTTTCATGGCCGGCGTTTCAGCGGCCTGCATCACGCCACCGCTGGTTATCGCATTAGCCACGACCTTTTTCCCGAAAGGCTTTAGCGAGGAAGAACGTGCCGCGGGCATGGTGAACTACATCCTTGGCTGTACACATATTACCGAAGGGGCAATCCCGTTTGCCGCAAAAGATCCGCTGCGCGTCATCCCAATGATGATGATTGCCTCCTCGATTTCTGCGGTGCTCAGCTACAGCCTGCATATTGAAGTTCCGGCACCACATGGTGGTTTCTTAATCCTGCCTCTGGTGAACAAACCATTGACCTGGGTGCTATGCATTCTGGCCGGTTCCGTCTGCGGTGCAGTCATGCTGGGATGCTGGCGGCTGTGGCAAAAACGTTCTCAGGAAGCGGTGGCGCTGGCCAACGCAATCAAATAAGGAAAGCGCTATGCAACTGACACTTGCTGATATCCATTTCGACCATCTGATCAAAACGAAAGAAGATGCACTCACCCATATTGTCGGCATACTCACCGACGCCGGACATACCCAACCCGCGTACCTGCAAGGAATGCGCGATCGTGAAGAGCAAATCAGTACCTACCTCGGAAACGGCATTGCTATTCCCCACGGTACGCCGCAAAGTCGCGATGCGGTATTGAAAACAGGAGTAAAAGTGCTAGCTTGCCCGCAAGGTGTCGATTGGGGAGAAGCGCAGACTGCCTACCTGATTGTCGGCATTGCGGCACAGGACAACGAGCATCTGGATATTTTGCGCCAGCTCACCCATGCACTAGGAGACGATCGCGTTCCCGAAGCGCTCTCCCGCGCCGAGAACGCGCAGGCGGTGCTGGATATTCTCGCTGGAGAGATTACCCCTGCAGAAGGGGATGTCGTTGAACCACCGCCGGTTTTCGATGAGGATGCGACCTTTACGCTACGCAACCCCCACGGACTACACGCTCGCCCCAGCGCGGTACTGGTAAAAGCGGTGAAGCAGTGGCAATCACAAATCCGTGTCGAAAATCTCGATACCCAGTCACCCATCGTGGACGCTAAGAATTTAATGCGCGTCGTCTCATTGGGCGCCAAACAGGGGCATAGGCTGCACTTTATGGCCAGTGGAGATGACGCCCATCAAGCGCTTCGGGCGATTGGCAGCGCCTTTGACGCCGGTCTTGGCGAAATCGCCGCTCAACCACAGCAAGGCATTCAGCCTATCGAGAAAGATCGCCGCAGTTGGCTATCTAGATTATTTAGTTAATTTTCAAAATGTTAATAGCGCCCTGTCGTTAACGTCAGGGCGTTTTTTTCATACCTGAAATCTCCATTTTTCCCAATATCACACGTTTTTCAGAGAACGATCACAAAACAAAACAAAGGTGTTTGCGATGAAAACAAAACATAACGAATATATTCGAAAGAAAACGGAGGAACTAAATGAAAGACATCATTTCCAGACATAAAGCAGGAGAGCACATCGGTATTTGTTCCGTATGCTCGGCGCATCCCCTCGTGATTGAAGCAGCATTACGTTTTGATCTTCACAGTGACCAGAAAGTGCTGATTGAAGCCACCTCTAACCAGGTCAATCAGTTCGGTGGCTACACCGGTATGAAGCCAGCCGATTTCCGTGACTTCGTCTATAACATCGCACAGGAAGTAGGGTTCCCACGTGAGCGGCTGATCCTAGGCGGCGATCACCTCGGCCCAAACTGCTGGCAGGATGAAACGGCCACAGAGGCGATGGAAAAATCCGTCGACCTGATTAAAGCCTACGTCGCCGCGGGCTTTAGCAAAATCCACCTCGATGCATCCATGTCCTGCGCGGACGATCCCACACCGCTCGACCCCGCCATTGTTGCCCAGCGCGCGGCAGTCCTTTGCCAGGCGGCAGAAGAGACGGCAACCGATGACCAAAAACGCCAACTGACCTACGTTATCGGCACCGAGGTTCCGGTACCAGGCGGTGAAGCCAGCACCATCGGTACCGTTCATGTAACACGTGAGGAAGACGCTGCGCGGACGCTGGAAACCCACGAGACAGCCTTCCGGGCGTTAGGTCTTGAAGCGGCGCTTGAGCGCGTTATCGCCATCGTGGTTCAGCCTGGCGTTGAATTCGACCATACCCAAATTATTCACTATCAGCCGAATGCTGCCGAAGCGCTGTCAGCCTGGGTCAGAAAAACGCCTATGGTTTATGAAGCGCACTCCACCGATTACCAGACGCGCCAGGCATACCGTTCATTGGTTCGTGACCACTACGCCATTCTGAAAGTGGGTCCCGCGCTCACCTTCGCCCTGCGTGAAGCTATCTTTGCGCTGGCACAGATGGAAATGCAGCTGGTTTCCCCGGAACAGCGCAGTCACGTGCTGGAAGTGATTGATGAAGTCATGCTCAACGAGCCGGGCTACTGGAAAAAGTACTATCGGCCAACCTGGAGCCAGGCGATGGTCGATATCCATTTCAGCCTGTCCGACCGTATTCGCTATTACTGGCCACATCCGCGTATCCGCCAAAGCGTAGAGAAGTTGATTACCAACCTTGATGGCGTATCTCTGCCGCTGGGGCTGATTAGCCAGTACCTGCCGATGCAGTTTGAGCGTCTGTCCTCCGGCACCCTGACGGCCACGCCCCATAACCTCATCATCGACAAAATACAGGACGTTCTGCGCGCATACCGTTTCGGTTGCGTAGCCGAAGCCGCCTGATAAAAGGAGCCCCTATGAGCCAACTATTTGTCCGTACCGGAATTGAATTCAACACGTGCCAGGAGGCACTGGCACACATTGGTGAGGAAATGCTGGCGAAAGGGGTGGTGCATGACAGCTATCCGCAGGCGCTGCTTGAGCGAGAAGCCGTTTTCCCAACAGGAATCGCACTGGAGCGTCATGCGGTAGCTATTCCTCATTGCGAGGCGATACACGCCAGATCGCCCGCTATTTATCTGATTCGCCCGGACAAGCCGGTGAAATTTCAGCAAGCAGATGATGACGCGGAAATTGGCGTCTCGTTGATCATCGCCCTGATAGTAGAAAACCCGACGGCGCAACTGAAGTTACTGCGACGTCTATTTAGTGAGCTGCAAAACCCTAATGTCCTCGACGCCCTGCTGAGCACCTCTGATGACGAGCTCGCAGCGTGTTTTCGGGAAGCTATCCTCGAGCCTGAACTATGTAACCAAGCTTGATAATAAACTGATAATAAAAGGAATACCCTATGAAACGTAAAGTCATTGTCGCCTGTGGCGGCGCAGTAGCTACCTCAACGATGGCCGCTGAGGAAATTAAAGAATTATGCGAAACCAACAACATTACCCTCGATCTCGTTCAGTGTCGGGTAACCGAAATTGAAACCTATATGGATGGCGCGGATCTTATCTGCACCACCGCCCGCGTGGACCGTACCTTTGGTGATATACCCGTTGTTCACGGCATGCCATTTGTTTCGGGAGTGGGAATCGAAGCGCTGCAACAAAAAATCCTGACCATCCTCGTGGGGTAACGTCATGTTTAGCGAAATAATGCGTTATATCCTCGATTTAGGCCCAACGGTCATGCTGCCGCTGGTGATCATCATCTTCTCTAAATTACTGGGGATGAAACTCGGGGACTGCTTTAAATCCGGCCTGCATATCGGTATTGGCTTTGTCGGTATTGGCTTGGTCATAGGCTTGATGCTCGACTCCATCGGCCCTGCCGCGAAAGCGATGGCAGAACAGTTCCAGATAAACCTGCACGTGATCGACGTAGGCTGGCCGGGGTCTTCACCGATGACCTGGGCATCACAGATTGCACTCGTCGCCATCCCGGTCGCCATCGGCGTCAATATTCTGATGCTGGTCACCCGCATGACTCGCGTGGTGAACGTTGATATCTGGAATATCTGGCATATGACGTTTACCGGCGCCATGCTGCATCTGGCAACGGGCTCATACTGGCTAGGAATTCTAGGCGTGGCAGTTCACGCAGCCTTCGTCTACAAACTGGGCGACTGGTTTGCCAAAGATACCCGGGATTTCTTTGGCCTTGATGGCATCGCTATTCCACACGGTTCTTCGGCCTGGTTTGGCCCCATTGCCGTACTCGTGGACACCATCATAGATAAAGTTCCAGGGCTTAATCGTATTCATTTCAGCGCCGATGACGTTCAAAAACGCTTTGGTCCATTCGGCGAACCCGTCACCGTTGGTTTTATCATGGGTCTGGTTATCGGTATGCTCGCTGGTTATGACGTAAAAGCCGTGTTACAGCTAGCCGTTAAAACCGCCGCCGTCATGCTGCTAATGCCGCGCGTTATCAAACCCATCATGGACGGCTTAACGCCGATTGCGAAACACGCACGTAAACGCCTACAGGCAAAATTTGGCGGCCAGGAGTTTTTAATCGGCCTCGACCCGGCGCTGCTGTTAGGCCATACATCCGTGGTCTCCGCCAGCCTGATTTTTATCCCGCTGACCATTCTGATTGCCGTGCTGGTGCCGGGTAATCAGGTATTACCGTTCGGCGACCTCGCTACCATTGGCTTCTTTGTCGCAATGGCCGTAGCCGTGCATCAGGGCAATCTGTTCCGCACGCTGATATCGGGCGTCATCATCATGGGTATCACTCTGTGGATTGCCACCCAAACTATTGGTCTACATACCCAGCTTGCAGCTAACGCCGGAGCGCTTAAAGCCGGAGGCCAGGTCGCCTCACTGGATCAGGGCGGCTCGCCTATTACCTGGCTGCTGATCCAACTGTTTACCTGGCAAAACCTGGTGGGCTTCCTGGTTATTGGCGCCATCTACCTGCTTGGTGTCGTACTCACCTGGCGCCGGGCTCGCGGATTTGTCGCCACGGAGAAAGCCGCTGCCGCGCAGCAAAGTCAGACAGTATCTTAACTTCCGGGGAGCTGTTGCTCCCCATTTCACTTTATGGAGATTGTTATGAAATCAGTGGTGATTCACGCTGAGGGAGACGTGCGCGTTGAAGAACGCTCGATGCCAACCCTGAAGAACGACGATGATGTTTTGGTCAAAGTCATTTGCTCCGGGCTTTGCGGTTCCGATATTCCACGCATTTTCGCTAAGGGCGCACATTATTATCCAATAACGCTGGGACATGAGTTCAGCGGTTATGTGGAGTCTTATGGTTCTGCCGTCACCGATATGCAGCCAGGAGATGCCGTTGCTTGCGTACCGCTGTTGCCCTGCTTCGACTGTCCGCAGTGCGCACGCGGCTACTTCTCGCTGTGCAAACAGTATCAGTTTGTCGGTTCACGCAGCGAAGGTGGCAACGCGGAATACATCGTCGTCAAACGCGCAAACCTCTTCCGTTTGCCGAGCGAAATGCCGATTGATGACGGCGCCTTTATTGAGCCGATTACCGTTGGCCTGCATGCCTTCCACCTGGCACAGGGATGTGAGGGGAAAAACGTCATTATCATCGGTGCCGGAACCATTGGTCTGCTGGCGCTACAGTGCGCCCGCGAGCTGGGTGCCAAAAGCGTTACCGCCATCGATATCAACCCGCAAAAACTGGAGCTGGCAAAAACATTGGGGGCAACCCACGTATTCAATAGCCGGGAGATGAATGGAAAGGCGATTCAGGCCGCGCTGGAGGAGATGCAGTTTGACCAGTTAGTCCTGGAAACGGCGGGTACACCGCAAACCGTCGCTCTCGCGATTGAGGCGGCTGGCCCTCGTGCGCAGCTGGCTTTAGTCGGTACGCTGCATCACGACCTGACGCTACCTACCGCCACCTTTGGGCAGATCCTGCGTAAAGAACTCTCGCTTATCGGCAGTTGGATGAACTACTCCGCGCCGTGGCCTGGCGAGGAATGGGAAACCGCAGCCAGGCTGCTAACAGAGAAGCGTATTCAGCTCACTCCGCTTATCGCGCATCAAGGTGATGCGGAAAGTTTTTCTCGTGAAGTTCAAGCGCTCAACGGCGCGCCTATGCAGGGAAAAATTCTGCTGAAACTGGCATAACGCTTGAGCCAGCAATCAGAGCTGGCTCACATTACCTTTCGAAAATTACCGTATAACTTTCACTAACCTTCGTTTAAACTAACTTCAGTTAATTATCAGGCAAATCAATATGAATTCATTTGAACGAAGGAACAAAATCGTCGATATGGTGAATACGCAGGGTAGCGTCCTGGTATTGGACCTTTCGAATCTCTTTGGTATTTCTGAAGTCACCATCCGCGCAGACCTGCGTCTGCTAGAAGAAAAAGGCTTACTCACCCGTTTTCACGGCGGTGCAGCCCGGCCTGGCAGTAATCTAACCGAAAGCGATAATCAGGAAGTGATACTTGAAGATCGCTACCAGCTCGCCAGCGACCCCAAGAAGCGGATTGCCAAAGCCGCCGCCGCACTCATTAAAGAGGGAATGACGGTTATTCTCGATAGCGGCAGCACCACGCTACTGATAGCAGAAGAGCTGGTGAATATGAACAATATCACCGTCATCACCAACAGTCTGCCAGCAGCCTTTGCGCTATCGGATAACAAAGATATTACGCTGGTGGTTTGTGGCGGCACGGTGCGCCACAAAACGCATTCCATGCACGGCACCATTGCCGAACGTTCACTGCAAGGGATTTGCGCAGACCTGATGTTTGTCGGGGCGGACGGCATTGATGCGACCAACGGCATCACAACCTTTAACGAAGGCTACTCAATCAGTAGCGTCATGGCTGCCGCTGCACATAAAGTGATTGCCGTTCTGGATGCCAGCAAATTTAACCGCCGCGGGTTTAATCAGGTGCTACCGATGGCGAAAATCCACTGCGTCATGACCGACAGCGAGATTGCGGAGTCGGATATTGCTGCGCTGACAGAGACGGGCGTCGAGCTAGAAATTGTTTAAAGGGTAGGCCGGATGACACTTCGCTTATCCGGCCTCTTTACAAAATAGGCGCTAACCTTACGCCCCCTGCTGCTCCAGCGCATACTTATACAGCGCATTCTTCTTCACGCCGTGGATTTCCGCCGCCAGCGCCGCCGCTTTCTTCAGCGGCAGCTCAGCCTGCAGCAGCGCCAGCGTGCGCAGCGCATCGGCAGGCAGTTCGTCTTCCTGCGCTTTGTGCCCTTCAACAATCAGCACCATCTCACCTTTACGGCGGTTTTCATCTTCCTTGACCCACGCCAGCAGTTCACCCACCGGCGCACCGTGAATGGTTTCCCAGGTTTTGGTCAGCTCACGCGCCAGCACCACGTAGCGAGATTCCCCCCAGACGGCGACCATATCTTCCAGGCTGTCGAGCAGACGGTGGGTGGATTCGTAATAAATCAGCGTGCGCGGTTCCGCTTCGATAGCCTTCAGCGTATCGCGACGGCCTTTTGACTTGGCTGGCAGGAAGCCTTCGTAGCAGAAACGATCAGATGGCAGACCGGCGGCGCTCAGGGCGGCAATCGCCGCGCACGGGCCCGGCAGCGGCACAACGCGGATACCCGCTTCACGGCAGGTGCGCACCAGATGGTAGCCTGGGTCATTGATGAGCGGCGTACCGGCATCGGAAACCAATGCGATGTTCTGCCCTTCCTTCAGTTTTGCCACCAGCGTTTCGGCTTTTTGTTGCTCATTGTGATCGTGTAAGGCAAACAAACGGGCGTTAATGGCGAAGTGTTGCAGCAATAAACCCGTATGGCGAGTGTCTTCAGCCGCAATTAAATCAACAGCTTGCAATACTTCGAGCGCTCGTTGGGTAATATCAGCCAAATTTCCGATAGGAGTAGGTACAATAAAGAGTTGGCCTTGAGAATTATCCGCCGATTCGTGTTGTTTCATTGTTTCGTCCGTATTGCCGATTTAATATTGAGCATTGCGTAAAAAATATTACTGGATACAGAATGGTACCCTCAACATTTTCTCGTATGAAAGCCGCGCGCTGTCTGCCGGTCCTCCTGGCAGCGCTGCTGTTTGCAGGCTGTAGCACCCAGGCCCCCGATCAGAGTGCAGCCCAACTTCAGGGCGCGACGCAGGCTGACTCCGGCTTTTATCTGCAGCAGATGCAGCAAAGCTCGAATGATAGCAAGACCAACTGGCAATTACTCGCCATTCGTTCATTACTGAAGGAAGGTAAGAGCCAGCAGGCGCTGGAGCTGTTCAATCAGCTTCCTCAGCAGTTGAACGCGGCTCAGCATCAGGAACAGGCGCTGCTGGCGGTGGAACTGAAGCTGGCGCAGAAAGACTACGCCGGGGCTCAGGCGCTGCTGCAAAAGCTGAAGGCCGATGATTTCGACAATGCGCTGCAGGCGCGCTTCTGGCAGGACACCATCAGCGCCGAGCAGGGTAAACCATCCCTGACGCTGCTGCGCGCCCTGATTGCCCAGGCGCCGCTGTTGACCACTCAGCCAGAAAGACAGCAAAACATCGATGCCACCTGGCAGGCGCTTTCCTCCATGACCAAGGAGCAGGCCAACGCGCTGGTGATCAACGCCGATGAAAACGTACTGCAAGGCTGGCTTGATTTGCAGCGCGTCTGGTTTGATAACCGTAACGATCCCGATATGCTGAAAGCTGGTATTAAAGACTGGCAGACCCGCTATCCGCAGAACCCAGGCGCGAAAATGCTGCCGTCGCAGTTGGCGAACGTGCAGAACTTTAAGCCAGCGTCGGTCAACAAAATCGCTCTGCTGCTGCCGTTAAACGGCCAGGCATCAGTCTTTGGCCGTACCATTCAACAGGGCTTTGAAGCGGCGAAAAACGGCACCATGCCGGTGAGCGGCAGCGCGGTACCTGAACAGGTCGCGCAGGCTGCGACCACTGCCGTAGTGAGCCCGTCTCAGGCAGAAGTGACCGATCTGACCACGCCACAAAATCAGGCACCCGTTCAGGCTCCAGAAGCTGCGCCGGTTCAGGCCGCACAGACCAGTAGTGCAACCGTACCAGCAACTCAGGCACCAGCGGCCGATGCAGCTCCAGCTCAAACACCAGCGGTGCAGCCCGTTGCTAACGTGGCAGCAAACCCATCGGCAGAGCTGAAAATCTACGACACCTCTTCCCAGCCGCTGAACCAGATCCTGGCGCAGGCGCAGCAGGATGGCGTCAGCCTGGTGGTTGGCCCGCTGCTGAAAAACAACGTTGAAGAGCTGATGAAAAGCAACACCACGCTTAACGTGCTGGCGCTGAACCAGCCGGAAGCGGTGAGCAACCGCGCGAACATCTGCTACTTCGCGCTGTCGCCGGAAGATGAAGCCCGCGATGCGGCGCGTCATATTCACGATCAGGGTAAACAGTCTCCGCTGCTGCTGGTACCGCGCAACGCCCTCGGCGAACGCGTGACTCAGGCCTTCGCCGATGAGTGGCACAAAATCGGCGGCGGTACGGTCTTACAGCAGAAATTTGGTTCACTGTCCGAGCTGAAAGGCGGCGTGAACGGTGGTTCCGGTATCTCACTGTCCGGTACACCGGTTATCTCCGCGCAGTCTCAGCCGCAGGGCGTCACCATCGGTAACCTGACCATTCCAGCCGCACCGACCGACGCGCAAATCACCGGCAGCAGCAAAGTAGACGCGGCCTATATTCTGGCAACCCCGGAAGAGATCGCCTTCATCAAACCGATGATTGTGATGCGCAACGGCAGCCAGAGCGGCTCCATGCTGTACGCTAGCTCCCGCAGCGCACAAGGCACCGCTGGCCCAGATTTCCGTCTGGAAATGGAAGGCCTGCAGTACAGCGAAATCCCAATGCTTGCTGGCAGCAACCCGGCGCTGATGCAGCAGGCGCTGCGTGCGGTAAACAATGACTATTCACTGGCTCGTCTCTATGCCATGGGCGCGGATGCCTGGGCGCTGGCGAATCACTTTGCGCAGATGCGCGGCGTGCCTGGCTTCGAGCTGAACGGTAACACCGGCGATCTGAGCGCTACACCAGACTGCGTGATTAACAGGAAGTTATCATGGCTCAAATACCAGCAAGGGCAGATAGTCCCCGCCAGTTAACGACAAAACAGGTTGGCGACGCCGCGGAACAGCGCGCGCGTCGCTGGCTTGAAGGCCAGGGACTCGGCTTTATCGCCGCCAACGTGCGTGAGCGTAGCGGCGAGATTGATTTGATTATGCGAGAAGGAACGGTCACGGTTTTCGTGGAAGTTCGTTACCGCGCCTCGGGCGCATTCGGCGGTGCCGCCGCCAGTGTAAACCGGAGCAAACAAAACAAACTGTTACAGACTGCCCGCTTGTGGCTTGCCCGCCATAATGGGAGTTTTGATACTGTGGATTGCCGTTTCGATGTGATAGCCTTCACGGGCAATGAAATCGAATGGTTTTCAAACGCTTTTAGCTCATAGAATGTAAAGGGATATCGTGCTCGAAAGAATCAAAGTGTGCTTCACCGAAAGCATTCAAACCCAAATCGCCGCGGCAGAAGCGCTCCCGGACGCCATCTCCCGAGCTGCGATGACCCTGGTACAGTCGCTGTTGAATGGCAACAAAATTCTCTGTTGTGGTAACGGTTCATCCGCCGCCAACGCACAGCATTTTGCTGCCTGCATGATTAATCGTTATGAAACAGAGCGTCCCGGTTTACCTGCGATTGCACTTAATTCCGATAATGTGGTCTTAACGGCAATAGCGAACGATCGCCTGCATGATGAAATCTATGCCAAGCAGGTGCGCGCGCTGGGCCACGCCGGTGATGTTCTGCTGGCTATTTCAACCCGTGGTAGCAGCCGCGATATCGTGAAAGCGGTGGAAGCGGCTGTCACGCGTGACATGACCATCGTCGCCCTGACCGGATATGACGGCGGCGAACTGGCGGGCCTGCTTGGGCAACAGGATGTGGAGATCCGCATTCCGTCGCACCGCAGTGCGCGTATCCAGGAGATGCACATGCTCACGGTAAACTGTCTGTGTGATTTGATTGATAACACCCTTTTCCCACACCAGGACGACTAAGGAGAACAAATGAAGGTGATTTCGACCCTCGCGGTCCTTATTTCCGCACTGCTGCTCCAGGGATGCATTGCAGCCGCCGTTGTCGGCACGGCTGCAGTCGGTACCAAAGCCGCAACTGACCCACGTACGGTAGGCACTCAAGTGGATGACGGTACGCTGGAAGTTCGTGTGAACAATGCCCTGTCTAAAGATGCACAAATTAAGAAAGAAGCGCGTATTAACGTGACCGCCTACCAAGGCAAAGTCCTGTTGACCGGTCAGGCGCCGGATCTAAGCCTGGCTACCCGCGCGAAACAGATAGCCGTGGGCGTTGATGGCGCAACAGAAGTGTTCAACGAAGTGCGCCAGGGGCAGCCGATTAGCCTCGGGACATCGTCTTCCGATACCTGGATTACCACCAAAGTCCGCTCCCAGCTGCTGGCGAGCGACCAGGTCAAATCCTCCAACGTGAAGGTCACCACCGAGAACGGTGAAGTGTTCCTGATGGGTCTGGTCACCGACCGTGAAGGTAAAGCGGCGGCGGATATCGCCAGTCGCGTTAGCGGCGTTAAACGCGTAACGACTGCGTTCACCTATATCCAGTAAGTCCTTACTATCCGCCCGGCAGGCTCACTGCCGGGCTATTTCCCTGAGCTTACGCGACGACAACACCTTAACCGGCGCCGTGTCGGGGTGTCTGGCTTCTCTCAACATGGCTTTCGCCACATCATGTGATTCAATCGCCTTCCAGTTTCCCGGCAGCAGGCTAAACAACGGTGCCAGCAGGCGTTCGTTCAGGCGCGGCGTACCGCGTTGACCGAGCAGCATTGAAGGCCGCGCGATAACCAGACGCGGCCAGCCTTGGTCTATCAGCGCCGCTTCCATTTCTCCTTTCACACGATTGTAGAAAAAAGGTGAGCGGGCATTGGCCCCCATTGCGCTGACCACCAGCAACTGCTGAGCGCCTAAGCGCAGGCCGGTTCGGGCGGTTTCCAGCACCAGATCGTAGTCGACGTGGCTGAAAGCAGCTTTAGAGCCTGCGTCGCGTATCGTGGTGCCGAGGCAGCAGAAAACGGTATCGACAGGCGACGTGACCTTCGCCAGCGCAGCGCTGAGATCGGGGTCGTGCGGGTTGGCGATACCGAAGGCATGCTCCAGCGGATGGCGGGTAGGCGCAACGATCGATTCAACCTGCGACTCTCGGCGAAGTAAGTTAAGTAAGTGCCCACCAACAAGGCCGGTGGCACCGGTAATGAGGACGTGGTGCATGGAGAAGCTCCGTGTATTTTCCGGCGTCGCAAAGCTCGGCCGGGCTACCTTATCGGCTGCATCGGTGACGATACAACCATATCAATTTATAGGCCGCCGGAATGATAAACAGCGACAGCAGCGGCGCGGTGATCATGCCACCAATCATCGGCGCGGCAATGCGGCTCATCACTTCGGAACCGGCCCCGGTTCCCCATAGTATGGGCAATAGCCCGGCAATAATCACGGCCACCGTCATCGCTTTTGGCCGCACGCGCAGCACCGCCCCGTGATACAGCGCTTCATCCAGCGCCTGCGGGCTAAAGGTATCGGCGTTTTGCAGTCGCGGCTCGGCTTCAATGGCGTGACGCAGATACATCAGCATCACCACGCCAAACTCGGCCGCCACCCCCGCCAGGGCGATAAACCCGGTTCCCGTCGCCACCGACATATGGAACCCCTGCCAGTAGAGGAACCAGATGCCGCCCACCAGCGCAAACGGCAGGCTCATCAGGATCAGCAGTGCTTCATCCGCCCGACGGAAAGCCAGATAGAGCAGGATGAAGATAATCATCACCGTCATCGGCACCATCAACTTGAGCTTCTTATTGGCATGCTCCAGCAGCTCAAACTGCCCGGAAAACGCCACGCTGGTGCCCGGCTTCAGCGTCACGCTGCGGCTAATCGCCGTTTGCAGGTCATGCACGACGGAGACCATATCGCGGTCGCGGGCGTCGATGTAAATCCAGCTCGCCGGGCGCGCATTCTCGGTTTTCAGCATCGTCGGGCCGGAAACCACCTTCACCTCCGCCACGTCGCCCAGGGTGATTTGCTGCTTCGCGGGCGTGAGAATCGGTAACTGGCGCAGCGCCATCGGGCCATCGCGGAAGCCCTGCGGATAGCGAATATTAATAGGGTAGCGCGCCACGCCCTCTACCGTTTCGCCCACCGTCGCCCCACCGATAGCCGACGAGACAAACAGCTGCACATCGCCCACCGTCATGCCATAACGCGCGGCTTTCTCCCGGTTGATATCAACGTCAATATAGCGCCCACCTTCCAACCGTTCTGCCAGCGCGGAGACCACGCCCGGCACGGTTTTGGCCACCGTTTCAATATGCTGGGCGGCTTCATCGATATCTGCCAGCGACGTGCCGGAGACCTTAATACCAATCGGGCTCTTAATCCCGGTGGAGAGCATATCAATACGGTTACGAATCGGCGGCACCCACAGGTTCGCCAGCCCCGGCAGCCGTACGGTGGCATCCAGCTCGTCGATAATTTTGTCGAGCGTCATTCCCGGCCGCCACTGATCCTGCGGCTTGAGCTGAATAGTGGTTTCAATCATCTCCAGCGGCGCGGAGTCGGTGGCGGTTTCCGCTTTCCCCGATTTCCCGAACACCGCTGCCACTTCCGGCACCGTCTTAATCAGCTTATCGGTTTGCTGGAGCAGCACCGCCGCCTGCCCCGGCGAAATCCCCGGCAGCGTCGAAGGCATGTAAAGCAGGTCGCCTTCGTTAATTTTTGGCAGAAACTCACCGCCCACTTTGCTGAGCGGCCACACGACGGTGAAAATAGACAGCAGCGCCACCAGCAAGGTGAGCTTCGGCCATTTCAGTACCTTCAGCAGCAGCGGGTGGTAAATCGCAATCAGGAAGCGGTTCAACGGATTGCGCGATTCCGCCGGGATCTTACCTTTGATCCAAAAGCCCATCAGGATAGGGATCACCACGACAGCCAGCGCCGCCGCCCCGGCCATAGCGTAGGTTTTGGTAAACGCCAGCGGGCCAAACAGCCGCCCCTCCTGCCCTTCAAGGGTGAAGATTGGGATAAACGACAGCGTGATAATCAGCAGGCTGATAAACAGCGCAGGTCCCACTTCTACCGCCGCATCGGTTATCTCTTTCCAGCGGGTGGCGTTATCCATCTGTTCATCCGGATGCGCATCCTGCCAGTGCTCGAGCCGCTTGTGGGCGTTTTCGATCATCACGATCGCTGCGTCCACCATCGCACCGACGGCAATCGCTATCCCGCCCAGCGACATGATGTTGGCGTTCAGCCCCTGGAAATGCATGACGATAAAAGCAATGCACAGCCCCAGCGGCAGCGAGACAATCGCCACCAGCGCCGAGCGCACGTGCCAGAGGAACAGCGCGCAGACCACCGCTACCACGATAAACTCTTCAATCAACTTGGAGCGCAGGTTGTCGATGGCCCGGTCAATCAGCTGGCTGCGGTCATAAGTGGTTACCACCTCAACCCCTGCCGGCAGGCTTTTTTGCAGCGAGGCGAGCTTCTCTTTCACCGCCGAAATCACTTCTCGGGCGTTCTTACCCGAGCGCAACAACACCACGCCGCCCGCTACTTCACCCTCACCGTTCAGTTCAGCAATACCACGGCGCATTTCCGGGCCAATCTGCACCCGCGCCACGTCCTTGAGGTAGACCGGTACGCCGTTCGCTTCGGCTTTCAGAACGATATGGTTAAAGTCCTCCAGGCTTTTGAGATAACCGGTGGCCCGCACCATATATTCCGCTTCCGCCATCTCCACCGATGAACCGCCCGCCTCCTGATTAGAGGTGGTCAGCGCCTGCTTCACGTCGCTAAGACTGATGCCGTACTGGGTGAGCTTCATCGGGTCGACCTGCACCTGATACTGCTTCACCACGCCGCCGACGGAAGCCACTTCTGCCACGTTAGGGATAGTTTTCAGCTCATATTTCAGGAACCAGTCCTGCAGCGAACGCAGTTCGGCAAGGTCATGCCTGCCGCTTTTGTCTACCAGCGCGTATTCAAAGATCCAGCCCACGCCGGTGGCGTCCGGGCCAATCTCCGAACTGACGCCCTGCGGCAGTTTGCCCTGCACCTGATTGAGGTACTCCAGCACGCGCGAGCGCGCCCAGTAGAGGTCGGTGCCATCCTCAAAAATCACGTACACGTAGGAGTCGCCAAACTGCGAGAAGCCTCGCACCGTTTTCGCGCCCGGCACCGACAGCATGGTGGTAGTGAGCGGATAGGTCACCTGATTCTCGACAATTTGCGGCGCCTGCCCCGGATAGCTGGTTTTAACAATCACCTGCACATCAGAGAGATCCGGCAACGCATCCACCGGCGTATTCACAATGGTCCAGCCGCCCCAGAGGCTCAAAAACAGCACGCCCATCATCACCAGGAAACGGTTGGCGACCGAGCGCCGGATAATCCATTCAATCATCACCGTCTCCTTAATGCCCGGCGTGGGCGTCAGCGGTATGCCGCATTCTGTCCAGCGCGCCGCTGATATTGGCTTCGGAATCAATCAGGAACAGGCCGTTCAGCACCACCGATTCCCCTTCCGACAGCCCCGCACCAATTCCGGCCTGATGCTGGGATTCATGCAGCACCTGGATTTTTTTCGGCACGAACTCACCGTTGCTCGCAACGGTAATCACCCGTTGCTCGTCGCCGGTATCAATCACCGCCTGAGACGGAATCAACAGCATCTCGTCGCTTTGCGCGTTCAGCTTCAGGTAGGCGTTCATCCCCGGCTTCAACAGCTCATCCGGGTTATTGACCTGCAGGCGCATCTGCAGCGTGCGCGTGGTCTGGTCGACGCTCGGCAAAATAGACCATTTCTGGATCGGGAAGGTTTTATCCGGGTAAGCCGGGATAGCCACCGTAAACTGCGTGGTGTCTTTGAGTAGCCAGGCGATAGACTCCGGTACGGCGGCGGTGATCCACACCGGATCCATACCCTGAATCTGCGCCACCACGCTGTCTTTGGCGATATTCATGCCGCTTTTCAGGCTAAAAGCCGTCAGCACACCATCGATAGGCGCGGTGAGGATAAAACGCGTCTGTACGCGTCGCGTGCTGCGCATCCGCTGGATATCCGCTTCCGGCATGCCCGCCAGACGCAGACGTTCCAGCACGCCATCCAGCTGGCTTGCCGTGCCGCCTGAGCTCGCCAGCAGCAGGTATTCACTCTGCGCTTCCACCCACGAAGGAATGGTCACCTCAACCAGCGGCGTGCCTTTACGCACTTTGTCGCCCACCGTCAGCGGAGAGACCTTTTCGATAAATCCTTCGGCGCGCGCCTGAACAATCACAAACTGGTACTCGTTGTAGCTGACGTTCGCGGGAAGGGTCTGGCCATAGTTGAGGCGGCCCTTGCTGACTTTCTCCGTGCGCAGCCCCAGATTGTGCACCTGAGTAGGGTCGATACGGACGCCGCTCGATTGCGTATCCCCGCCCTCGTCGGCGTATTTCGCCACCAGGTCCATATCCATAAACGGCGATTTACCCGGCTTATCGAAACGCACGTCGGGCTTCATCGGATCGTACCAGTAGAGCACCTTACGCTCGGCAGCTTGAGATTCAGCCTGGGCGCTTGGCGCAATAATGCGGCTTATTGTGGCCGTCGCCAGCCCGCCGATAATCAGGCTACAGGCAATGACGGCGGTATATTTTAAGGTAGCCATCAGATTGACTTAATATCCTGAAGCAGCGAGAGGTTCCCCTGCTGAATGAAGGAGAAGTTCACGTGGCTGCCTGCTTTTAGCTGATTAATCGCTTCGGTGGGCTCGGTGTAGGTAAAGCGCATGGTCATTGCCGGCCAGCCAATGGCGGGAATGGCTTCGTGGGCGATAGTGATTTTTTTCGCCGTTTTATCCACCGACTGCACCACGCCGGTTCCCTGAATAACCGCCTGCTCGGCGTTCATCTCCATCATCTGTCCATGTCCGTCATGCTGCATTTCGGCGGCCTGAACGCTCAGCGTCATCGCCATCAACATTCCGCCAACCAGCATCGTTACATTACGCATATCGAGAATCTCCTGAATAAAGGGTTACGCTTTCCAGCCGCCACCTAGTGCGGTGAATAAATTAATTTCGTTAACCTGTTGGGAATAAATTAAATCGAGGATCGCCTGCTGCGTGGTGAAGATAGAGCGCTCGGCATCGAGCACTTCGATATAGCTCACCGCACCGCTGGCATATAATCCACGGGCGCGTTGCAGGGTAATTTGCAGCGAGGCTAAATAGCGCTGCTGCGCCACCAGCTGGCCTTCGATGCTTTCACGCAGCGACAGCGCATCCGCCACCGCTTTAAAAGCCGCCTGAATTTTCTGCTCGTAGTTCACCACCGCCTGACGCTGCTTCACGTTGGCGAGCGCCAGGTTGGCTTCGTTACGCCCGGCGTTGAAGATGGGTAGATCCACCTTCGGCACGAAGTTCCACATGCCGCTGGCCGCGTTGAACAGGCTGGAGAGCGATGAACTGCTGCTGGATATGCCGCTGGTTAACGTTATCGAGGGGAAGAAGGCCGCGCGGGCCACGCCGATATTGGCATCCGCCGCGCGTAGCTGGTGCTCGGCTTCCATGAT
This sequence comes from uncultured Kluyvera sp., assembly GCF_902485085.1. NCBI lineage: Bacteria > Pseudomonadati > Pseudomonadota > Gammaproteobacteria > Enterobacterales > Enterobacteriaceae > Kluyvera > uncultured Kluyvera sp. Next base: position 14,139 of record NZ_CABTJS010000088.1, on the reverse strand, counting down.
ATCGGGGCGCTGTAGCAGAATGGTCGACGGCAGGTTTGCCGGCAGCGGCACGGGTTTAACCGCTGCGCTATTGCGCTCACCGTCGTCGAGCGATGTGCTGTAGGTCCCCAGCAGCTGCTGCAACGTATGATTGGCCTGCGCCAGTTCACCTTCCCGCTGGGCGATATCCGCACGAGTGCTCTCAATGACCCCGCGCGCCTGCTCCAGCGCCAGTACGTTGGTGCTGCCGGTGACCAGCTGCTGTTCTACAAACGCGTAGGACTGCTGGTAGTTGCGCAGCGTCTCTTTGGCGATGGCTAACTGCGCGGCCAGCCGCCGCTGGTTGAAGTATCCCTGCGAGACGTTGGTCACCACCACAATTTGCGCCGCGCGCTGGGCGGCCTGGCTGGCGAAGAAGTTCTGTCTGTCCGCCTCGCTCATATTTTTCAGCTTGCCGAAAAAGTCGAGTTCAAAGCTCAGATTCAACCCAGCATTATAGCTTTTGGTGGTGGCGTTTTTTCCCTGTAGATCGCCTTCGTAGCTTCCGCCCGTCGAGCCATCAAGCTGCGGGTAGCGCCCGGCATCGGTCACGTTGTACTGCGCACGCGCGGCTTCAACGTTCAGCACCGCCATGCGTAAATCACGGTTATTGTGCAGGGCGACGTCAATCAGACGCTTCGCCTGAGAGTCAACAAAGAAGGTTTGCCAGCCGGTCTCCTGCCACTGGCCGCCGGTTGGCACCAGCGTGCCCTTCGCGAGTGAAAACTGCTGCGGCACCACGTTTTCTGGCGGCTGATAGTCCGGTGCCAGCGAAGTGCATCCGGCCAGAATAAACGCCATCACCAGCGTCAGTTGCTTTACTTTAAACATGTCACGTCCTGTTCAGCCGAATCAAAAGAGGCTGGCTATGCGACTACTTTACGGAGGTGACTCTGTTTGCAACGTGACGGGTTAATGACAAAGCTGTCATTTAAGCGCAGCGACGCGTGATCGGTATGGCAAAAAATGAGCCGTCATAGCGTAGGAAAATAATAACGGGCGAATAAAATGCTCATTTTTACTGCAATATTCATTGGCGATCACGTTTTAGCGGAAAAAGGCTAGCTCGCTCACAGGTTTATTCTTTTTCCAGCCACCGGATATATTTAGCGGGAAACACCAACGTTAATATTTTCATGAAGTTATATTATCAAGAATAAACAGAGAGTTATTTTCCTTGTGAACCCAACCACATAATCATCTGATATTTCAGGAATCACATTTTCAAAACATTGTTTCATCCTCGCCCCACTCCTATCATCATTTTCGTTCCTTTTTTCACCAATCCTTACCTCTGTTCAGGGATGGCAAATATCTACCGTAAAAATCGGAGTCAATATATGCAATTCAAAACCAAAGCGCTGGGTTTGGCCCTGTTAATTAGTCTTTCACATAATGCCTTCAGCGAAGAACTGGATGTCTGGATCCGCGCCAGCAACGATTCAAAAGTGATTTACCAACAGCTGGCGGACCAGTTTAAAAAAGAGACCGGGATATCGATTAAATACTTCAACGCGGTGACCGATTTCGACCAGCGTCTGGCACGGGCGGCCACCGGCAACGCGCTGCCGGACGTGGTGTTTAACGATGCGATTATCGTCGGCCAGATGGTGCAGCTCGGCATCGTAGATGAAATCAAGCCTGGCGAGTTAAAGGGCGGCGGCGATGTTTATGAGGCGGCGTGGAAATCCACCCAACTGCCAGACGGCAAATATTACGGCGTCCCGACCTCCGCGCACACCTACGCGCTGTTTATCCGTCAGGACTGGCTGAATAAGCTCAACCTGAAAGCGCCTGGCACCTGGGAGGAGCTGAAAAACGTGGCGAAGGCGTTTACCCATGACGACCCGGACGGCAACGGTAAAAATGACACCTATGGCTTTACCATGCCGTTAGCCACTACTCGTGGCTACGCTAGCTCGTTCTCGTCGTCCTACCTATGGCAGGCGGGCGCTAACTACCTGGTCGCGACTCAACCAGGGAAATTTAAAGCGGCGCTGGACAGCAAAGAGATGGTCACCGCGATGACGTTTATGCGTGGAATGGTCTGCGAAGGGCTAGCGCAGCCGGGGGCAATTAACCACACCACCGCCGACGCCAACACCTCGTTCCGTTCGGGGCAGACCGGGATGTACTCTTCCGGCCCTTATCACATTGCGCTGTTCGATAAAGATCCTGGTAAAGAAACCTACACCGTCGTACCGCCACCGGCCGGCCCCGGCGGCGCCATCTCTATGGCGGAAGGCACCACGGCATTCCTGATGAAAACCAGCCAGCATAAAGCGGCGGCAAAGCGGTTCCTCGAGTTCTTGATCTCGCCTGAAGGGCAGAAGATCGGCATGGCGACCGGCAGCGCGTCAATGCCGATCGTTCGCCTGCCGATTAACAAGACGCTGAACATCAAGGATTACCACGACGATCCGCGCTGGGAAGTGTTTGCGGAAACCTACGCCAAAGAGGGGCGCTACATGCCGCAGATCCCAAACTGGATCCCGGTGCGGCAAATCACCGCCGACGGCTTTAATAAAATCTACGCCAGCTGCGATGGCGATATTCCCGCCGTACTGAAGGAGATCAACGGTAAGGTGAACGAGGAGCTGAAGCGCCAGAACGCATGGGCGGAGTAACCGGGACGATTTGGCCTTAAATGACAATGCTGTCATTTAAGGCCTCGGTCGTTGCCATCAACGTTCGCTCCATTAGAATGACTCCATCACGCAGCGGCGATGGAGGGCAGATGAAAATTCTGGTGGTGGAAGACGAGATCAAAACGGGCGAGTACCTGGCAAAAGGGCTGACGGAAGCGGGCTTTGTGGTGGACCACACCGACAACGGCCTCAACGGTTATCACCTGGCGATGACCGCCGATTACGACCTGATTGTGCTGGATATTATGCTACCTGACGTCAACGGCTGGGATATTGTTCGCATGCTCCGCGCCGCTAACAAAGGCATGCCGATTCTGCTGCTCACCGCGCTCGGTACTATTGAACACCGCGTAAAAGGGCTAGAGCTGGGCGCTGATGATTATCTGGTGAAACCCTTCGCCTTCGCTGAGCTTCTGGCGCGCGTTCGGACGCTGCTGCGCCGCGGAGCCGCGGTGATAGTGGAAAGTCAGCTACAGGTTGCCGACCTGACCCTCGACCGCGTCTCCCGTAAAGTCACGCGCGGTGATACCCGCATCACGTTGACCAGTAAAGAGTTTACGCTGCTGGAGTTCTTTCTGCGCCATCAGGGCGAGGTGCTTCCACGTTCACTGATTGCCTCCCAGGTCTGGGATATGAATTTCGACAGCGACACCAACGCCATCGACGTTGCCATCAAGCGCCTGCGCGCCAAAATGGATAACGATTTTACGCCGAAGCTGATTCAGACAGTACGCGGCGTGGGCTACGTGCTTGAGGTTCGCGATGAAGGCTAACGCGCGCCGCCGCCCGTTCTCGCTGGCTACCCGCCTGACCTTTTTCATCAGCCTCGCGACCATTATCGCGTTTGCCGCCTTCACCGGGATGATGCTGTATTCGGTGGAAAAACACTTCGCCGAGCAGGATGTGAACGACCTGAAGCAGGTGAACGCGACGCTTAACGCGCAGCTCACCGCGCCGGATACGCCGGAAGCCGAGAAAATGGCCAACGTCCAGAGCGCGCTGGCGGGGTATCGCAATATTGTCGTGCTACTGAGAAGCGAAGATAATCCGCAGCTTTACCGCTCGCCGGCCGGACCCGATCTGTCGCCGATCTTTGCATCTCCCCAGTTTTCGCAGGCGTTGAAATCTCAACGTATGTTCCGCTGGGTTGGCAGCAGTATGCCTGCAATAGCAGGCCATGAGGCCAGCGCTATGTCGACGACGACCTACCGGGTTATCGCGTCAACGATTCAGAGCGATAGCCATCGCTATACGCTGCTCACCGCGCTGTCGATAGACTTCCATCTGCACTATCTCAAAGAGCTCAAGCGCAACCTGATGATGATCGCCGCCGTCATCAGCCTGCTTATTGTGGTGATCGTGCTGATCGCAGTACGTAAAGGCCACCAGCCGCTGCGCGACGTCAGCCTGGAGATCAAAAATATCACCTCGGAAAATCTCGACGTGCGGCTGGATCCCACGCGCGTGCCGATCGAACTGGAGCAACTGGTTATCTCGTTTAACCAGATGATCGGCCGGATCGAAGACGTGTTCCGTCGTCAGGCCAACTTCTCCGCCGATATCGCCCATGAAATTCGCACGCCAATCACCAACCTGGTGACCCAGACTGAAATCGCCTTAAGCCATCCGCGCACGGTGAAAGAGCTGGAAGACGTGCTCTACTCCAGCCTCGAAGAGTACAACCGGATGGCAAAAATGGTCAGCGACATGCTGTTTCTGGCGCAGGCGGATGAAAATCTGTTGGTGCCGGAGAGCGTACCGCTGGATCTACAAACCGAAACCATAAAGGTATTTGAGTTCTTCGAAGCCTGGGCGGAAGAGCGCGACGTGACGCTCCGCTTTGTCGGGCAGCCGTCGCTGGTGATGGGCGATCCGCTGATGATCCGCCGGGTGATCAACAACCTGCTTTCCAACGCTATTCGCTACACCCCACGCGGAATGTCGGTGACCGTGCAGGTAAGTTCGCAGGACGATAAGGTTATCTACAGCGTGGAAAATCCGGGGACACCGATTTCAGATGAGCATCTGCCGCGCCTGTTCGATCGCTTCTACCGGGTTGATCCTTCACGGCAGCGGAAAGGGGAAAACAGCGGGATTGGGCTGGCTATCGTGAAGTCGATTATTCGCGCCCATCACGGGAAGATTAGCGTGACGTCCGATACCGTCGCCACGCGCTTTATCATTGAATTGCCAAAACTGAAGGTTTAGTCGCGCAGCCAGTGCAGCTTCTTACCGAAGCCGAGGGTGTTATCGGTGAACTTCAGTTCATCGAGGCGCAGTTCCCACACCGGCGCGGAGAGCATCCTGGCAACGGGAAAGCGTTTGACGTAGAGCGTGCGTTTTTCTTCGGCTTCTTCACCGCTCAGCAGGCGAATTTCACCCTTGAACTGCACGCCGCGAATCAGCGCGACGGTCTTTGGCTGGCCGTTGATTGTGCCCGCCACCGGCGCCTGTTGGCCCGTCATCTGGCCGTGGCGTGTGGTCTCTTCACTTAGCAGGTAAAACGCTACGCGTTGGGGGTCATACACGTAGAACGCGTTCGCGCACCACAGCTCGCCTTCCTTCGCCACGCACCAGCTGACAACGTGTTGTTTTGCCAGCCAGCGGCTAATGGCAGTGAGGGTTTCCATCTGTTCTCTCCGTTATGCTATGGTGCGTTCACACACATAGACAGGTTGCCGCACGTGCGTTGGTTTCTGTATCTCGTCCGTACCGAGGACGACAAATTGTATACCGGTATCACTACCGACGTTGAACGACGGTTCCACCAGCATCAAAGCGGTAAAGGGGCGAAAGCGCTGCGCGGCAAAGGCGAACTGCGCCTGGCGTTTTCCGGTGAGGTCGGCGAGCACTCGCTGGCGCTGCGCCTCGAGTATCGCATTAAGCAGCTAACGAAGCGCCAGAAAGAGCGCCTCGTTGCCGGTGACGGTTCATTCGAAACGTTACTGAGCAGCCTTAAACACGATTGAAGTGGTCAGAATACTCCACCAGCCCGTGAACGCCGTTCAGCGCATCGTCCGCCAGACGATGTACCATAAACGCGTCTTCGGTGCCCGGCCAACGGCAGCGCAGATCGTACTGTGCCGCACGCTCAAAGCCGAAACGACCGTAAAGTTCAGGTTCACCCAGCGTCACTACCGCCGCGTAGCCAAATTCGTTCAGTGAATCCAGCCCTTCATAGACCAGCTGACGCGCCAGCCCCTGACCGCGGTATTCTTCGTCAACCGCCAGCGGAGCCAGGCCCACCCACTGCAGCTCTTCACCTTCAATGCTGACCGGGCTAAAGGCCACATAGCCCACGACGTAACCTTCATCGTCCGTCGCGACTAGCCCGAGCGTGATTAAGCCATCTTCACGCAGCTCGCGCACCAGATTGGCTTCACCGTCACGCTTAAAGGTTCGACGCAGCAGCGCGTCGATGCCCGGCGCATCAATTCCAATTTCTACTCGAATCAGCATGGCTCACCTACCGATGTATGTTTAGTTTCTGATGGTGATTTTAGGCCAGCCTCAACGAAATCGGCCAGCTGCATCAGCATCATGCGCAGCGCCTTTGGCATCTGCTCAAGCTCAATGGCATCCATCAGGTTTTTGACATAGAGACCCAGCTCCGTGTCCCCTTCAATCACCAGCCGACGCTGGAAGAAGAGTGTATCCGGGTCCTGTTTGCGCGCAGCGATCATTAACAGATCGCTGGCGTCTGCGCTGAAGCTCACGTCCGCCTGAGCGGCGTCGCTGACAACCAAGCGCCCGTTCTCAACGGAGGTAAACCAGGTGAGGCCGATATCACGCACCTCAATACTCAGCCAGCGGCCATCGAGAAAATCCAGTTCACCGTCATCCAGCGCCTGGCGGAACTGCCAGCTTAGTACCTGCTGAAGGACCTGCCGTTTAAGCGCGAACGGCGTGAATTTCACCGGAACGCTCATCAGAGTCGGTGCGACATGGACCAGACGTGAACGCAGTTTATCCAACACAAGCTTTACTCCCTGAATGCAATAGTTCCGTTATTTTGCCATATCAGTTAAACGACATAGCGGCGTAAATCAACAATTATGTCGTGAGGTAGAGGGATTATTGGCGTCATCAATACGCTTTTGTCTGCCTCAAATCAAAAATGATTAGCGATAGGTTAACTAAAATCTCCATTCATTAACAATAATGCGCCCCAGCCGGGCCGCAAACTCAGGAAGAATTATGGAGTTGCTCTGCCCTGCCGGAAACCTTCCGGCGCTTAAGGCGGCTATCGAAAACGGTGCCGATGCGGTGTATATCGGGCTGAAGGACGATACTAACGCCCGCCATTTCGCCGGTCTGAACTTCACCGAGAAAAAGCTGCAGGAAGCGGTGAACTTCGTACACCAGCATAAACGTAAGCTGCACATCGCGATCAATACTTTTGCGCACCCGGACGGCTACGTCCGCTGGCAGCGTGCCGTAGATATGGCCGCCCAGCTGGGTGCCGACGCCCTTATCCTCGCCGACCTTGCCATGCTTGAGTATGCCGCAGAGCGCTACCCGCATATTGAGCGTCATGTCTCCGTTCAGGCATCGGCGACCAATGAAGAGGCGATTAATTTCTACCATCGCAACTTTGACGTGGCCCGCGTAGTACTGCCGCGCGTACTTTCTATTCATCAGGTGAAACAGTTAGCCCGCGTCACGCCGGTGCCGCTGGAGGTGTTCGCCTTTGGTAGCCTGTGCATCATGGCCGAAGGCCGCTGCTACCTCTCCTCTTATCTGACCGGTGAGTCACCAAATACCGTCGGCGCCTGTTCGCCTGCGCGCTACGTTCGCTGGCAGCAAACGCCACAGGGGCTGGAATCTCGCCTTAATGAAGTGCTGATCGACCGTTATCAGGACGGCGAAAACGCGGGCTACCCGACGCTGTGTAAAGGTCGTTATCTGGTCGACGGCGAGCGCTATCACGCGCTGGAAGAGCCAACCAGCCTTAACACGTTGGAGCTGCTGCCGGAGCTGCTGGCCGCCAATATTGCCTCGGTGAAAATCGAAGGCCGTCAGCGTAGCCCGGCGTACGTCAGCCAGGTGGCAAAAGTGTGGCGTCAGGCGATCGATCGCTGCATGGCGGACCCGCAGAACTTTGCCCCGCAGGCGGCGTGGATGGAAACGCTCGGATCGATGTCGGAAGGCACTCAGACCACACTTGGCGCATATCACCGTAAATGGCAGTAGGAACAGCAATGAAATATTCATTAGGGCCAGTGCTTTACTACTGGTCAAAAGAGACGCTGGAAGATTTTTACCAGCAGGCCGCCGCGAGCCACGCCGATACCATTTATCTCGGTGAAGCGGTATGCAGCAAGCGCCGCGCCACCAAAGTGGGCGACTGGCTGGATATGGCAAAATCCCTCGCGGGCAGCGGCAAACAGGTGGTGCTCTCTACGCTGGCGCTGGTTCAGGCATCGTCCGAACTGGGCGAACTCAAGCGCTACGTGGAGAACGGCGATTTTCTGATTGAAGCCAGCGACCTTGGGGTGGTGAACCTGTGCGCCGAGCGCAAGCTGCCGTTTGTCGCCGGCCATGCACTGAACTGCTACAACGCCGTCACCCTGCGGATATTGCAAAAACAGGGCATGGTGCGCTGGTGCATGCCGGTTGAACTCTCTCGCGATTGGCTGGTGAACCTGCTTAATCAGTGCGAAGAGCTGGGCATCCGCGATAAGTTTGAAGTGGAAGTGCTGAGCTACGGTCATCTGCCGCTGGCCTACTCCGCCCGCTGCTTTACCGCGCGCTCGGAAGATAAGCCAAAGGATGAGTGTGAGACCTGCTGTATCAAGTACCCGAACGGGCGCAGCATGCTGTCGCAGGAGAATCAGCAGGTGTTCGTGCTGAACGGTATTCAGACCATGAGCGGCTACGTTTACAACCTCGGCAACGAACTGACATCGATGCATGGGCTGGTTGATATGGTGCGTCTGTCACCGATGGGCAATGAGACCTTCGCCATGCTCGACGCCTTCCGCGCCAACGAAAATGGCAATGCTCCGCTGCCGCTGACGGCCAATAGCGACTGTAACGGTTACTGGAAGCGTCTGGCCGGTCTGGAATTGCAGGCCTGATAAAACCGCTCACTTTGTTAACAACAATGGTCAGATTTTAATGCATTATTAAAGATGCAGCTTTTCTGGCCGGGGATATCCCGGCTGGAACAAGACCTTCAATCTGATGACTATGCTGTAGCAAAGTGAGCCTTTATGACTGACAAAACCGTTGCATTCTCGGTGCTCGACCTCGCGCCGATCCCTCAGGGTTCCTCCGCGCGAGAAGCCTTCTCCCATTCGCTCGATCTCGCACAGCTCGCTGAAAAGCGCGGCTACCACCGCTATTGGCTGGCGGAACACCACAATATGGTAGGTATCGCCAGCGCGGCAACTTCGGTACTGATTGGCTATCTCGCCGCCCACACCACCACGCTGCATCTGGGCTCCGGCGGCGTGATGCTGCCTAACCACTCGCCGCTGGTGATTGCCGAGCAGTTCGGTACGCTCAATACGCTCTATCCTGGCCGTATCGATCTCGGTCTGGGGCGTGCGCCGGGCAGCGATCAGCCGACGATGCGCGCGCTGCGCCGTCATATGAGCGGCGATATCGATAACTTCCCGCGTGACGTCGCGGAGCTGGTGGACTGGTTTGATGCGGTCGACCCTGACCCACAGGTGCGCCCGGTACCGGGCTATGGCGAGAAGATTCCGGTGTGGCTGCTCGGTTCCAGCCTGTACGGCGCGCAGCTTGCCGCGCAGCTTGGTCTGCCGTTTGCCTTCGCATCACACTTCGCGCCGGATATGCTCTTCCAGGCGCTGCATCTCTATCGCACCAACTTCAAGCCGTCGGCGCGGCTGGAGAAACCGTACGCGATGGTGTGCATCAATATCATCGCCGCCGACAGCAACCGCGATGCCGAATTCCTCTTCACCTCAATGCAGCAGGCGTTCACCAAACTGCGCCGTGGTGAAACCGGGCAGCTACCGCCACCGATTCAGCAGATGGAACATTTCTGGTCACCATCGGAGAAATACGGCGTGGATCAGGCGCTGCGGATGTCGCTGGTGGGCGATAAGGCGAAGGTGCGCCACGGGCTGGAGTCAATTCTGCGGGAGACGCAGGCGGATGAGATTATGGTCAACGGCCAGATTTTCGATCATCAGGCGCGACTGCATTCGTTTGGGTTGGCGATGGATGTGAAGCGGGAATTGCTGGGGTAGCCCGGAATCAACAGGTAGCCCGGCCGAGCGAAGCGACGCCGGGGAAAATCCCGGAGTCGGCGTAAACGCCTCGTCCGGGCTACAACGATTGTTGGATCGTTGCCTTACTGATAAACCGGCAGCAGATTAAAACTCGACAGCACATGCACCAGCGCGTTACCCACACCAAACACCAGAATCAGCACAATCATCGGCTTACCGCCCCAGACGCGGAATTTCGGGCTACCGAAGCGCTTGCGGGATTTACGTGCCAGCAGCGCTGGCACAATCGCCGCCCAGATGGTCGCCGCCAGCCCGGCATAGCCAATAGCGTACAGGAAACCGTTCGGCCACAGCAGGCCACCGATAATCGGCGGCAGGAAGGTCAGCAGTGCGGTTTTGAAACGGCCCAGCGCAGAATCATCAAATTTGAACAAATCCGCCAGATAGTCGAACAGACCCAGCGTCACCCCGAGGAATGAACTCGCCACCGCGAAGTTGGAGAACACCACTAGCAGCAGGTCCAGGCTACGGCTATTGAGCACGCCGCTCAGCGCCTGCACCAGCACATCAATGTTGCCGCCCTTCTGCGCAATACCGATAAACTCCGGACGCGGTATGTTACCCATCGTCCCCAGCAGCCAAACGGCATAAAGCGCCAGCGCCAGCAGCGTGCCGTAGACCAGGCACTTCACGATGGTCTTCGGATCTTTGCCGTAGTACTTCATCAGGCTCGGTACGTTACCGTGATAGCCAAACGAGGCCAGACAGAACGGCAGCGTCATCAGCAGGTAAGGCGTATAGCTGGCATGCGTCTCCGCTACGTTAAACAGCGTAGCGGGCGTGACGTGGCCCATCAGGCTACCGAAGGTCAGGAAGAAGGTAATCACCTTAGCGCCCAGTACGATAGCCGTCATACGGCTTACCGCTTTGGTGCTCAACCACACCACGAACGCCACCAGCAGCGCAAAGCCAAAGCCTGCCGCACGCGCGGGAACATTCAGCGACATCTCACCGAAGGTGTGATGCAGAATGGAGCCACTCGCCGAAATATAGGCGTAGGTCAGGATATAGAGCACGAAGGCAATGGAGATACCGTTTACCACGTTCCAGCCTTTGCCCAGCAGATCTTTAGTGATGGTGTCGAAGCTCGAGCCAATACGGTAGTTCAGGTTCGCTTCGAGGATCATCAGCCCGGAGTGCAACATGCAGAACCAGGTAAACACCAGCGCCGCCATCGACCAGAAGAACCACGCACCGGACATAACCACCGGCAGAGAGAACATCCCCGCACCAATGATTGTGCCGCCGATGATCACCACGCCGCCAAGCAGCGAAGGTGACGTTTGGGTGGTGGTTAGTGTCGCCATACAGCATTTTCTCCAGTGTATTGTTTTGCTACTGCATTTTAATGTGTCGCACTGTACCAGTACACGAGTACAAATGAAATAAAAAAAGCCCCAATCATGACGATCGGGGCTGTATATATTACTTTACGCTTTTAAACCGTGAGGCTTATGCGTCACCGCCGAAACGACGACGACCGGTAGAGTCATCACGACGTGGAGCAGAAGTACCAGCATCATCACGGCGCGGCGCACGGCTACCGCCGTCACGACGTTCGCCGCTGAAACGACGACCATCACCACGACCGCCTTCACGACGCTCGCCGCCGAAACCACGACCGCCTTCACGACGTTCGCCACCGAAGCTACGGCCGCCTTCGCGACGTTCGCCACCGAAGCTACGACCGCTACGCTCTGGACGAGGCTGCGCGTCGCCGATCAGCTGCATGTTCATCGGTTTGTTCAGGATGCGGGTACGAGTAAAGTGCTGCAGCACTTCGCCCGGCATGCCTTTTGGCAGTTCGATAGTAGAGTGGGTACCGAACAGCTTGATGTTACCAATGTAACGGCTGCTGATGTCGCCTTCGTTCGCGATAGCGCCAACGATGTGACGAACTTCAACGCCGTCATCACGGCCCACTTCAATGCGGTACAGTTCCATATCGCCAACGTCACGACGTTCGCGTTTAGGACGATCTTCGCCACCACGGTCATTACGATCGCGTGGACCACGGTCGTTGCGGTCACGACGTTCGAAACGATCGTCACGGTCACGGAACTCACGCTTAGGACGCATTGGCGCATCTGGTGGAACGATCAGAGAACGTTCGCCCTGTGCCATTTTCAGCAGCGCAGCGGCCAGCGTTTCAACGTCCAGCTCTTCGCCTTCCGCGGTCGGCTGGATTTGCGCCAGCAGTGCACGGTACTGATCCAGATCGCTGCTTTCCAGCTGCTGCTGTACTTTCGCGGCAAATTTTTCCAGGCGGCGTTTGCCCAGCAGATCTGCGTTTGGCAGCTCAACTTCTGGAATGGTCAGCTTCATAGTACGTTCGATGTTGCGCAGCAGACGACGCTCGCGGTTCTCAACGAACAGCAGCGCACGGCCAGCACGACCCGCACGACCGGTACGACCGATACGGTGAACGTAAGACTCGGAGTCCATCGGGATGTCGTAGTTAACGACCAGGCTGATACGCTCAACGTCCAGACCACGTGCCGCAACGTCGGTTGCGATCAGGATATCCAGACGACCGTCTTTCAGACGATCCAGAGTCTGCTCACGCAGGGACTGGTTCATGTCACCGTTCAGCGCGGCGCTGTTGTAGCCGCTACGTTCCAGGGCTTCAGCCACTTCCAGGGTCGCGTTTTTGGTACGAACGAAGATAATCGCCGCATCAAAATCTTCAGCTTCCAGGAAACGTACCAGCGCTTCGTTTTTGCGCATGCCGTACACAGACCAGTAGCTCTGGCTGATGTCAGGACGGGTCGTTACGCTGGACTGAATGCGTACTTCCTGTGGATCTTTCATAAAGCGACGGGTAATACGACGGATAGCTTCCGGCATGGTTGCAGAGAACAGAGCGGTCTGATGACCTTCTGGAATCTGAGCCATGATGGTTTCAACGTCTTCGATAAAGCCCATACGCAGCATTTCATCAGCTTCGTCCAATACCAGACCGCTCAGTTTAGAGAGATCCAGAGTACCGCGCTTCAGGTGGTCCAGCAGACGACCTGGGGTACCGACGACAATCTGTGGCCCTTGACGCAGGGCGCGTAACTGCACGTCATAACGCTGGCCGCCGTACAGGGCAACCACGTTTACGCCGCGCATATGTTTAGAGAACTCAGTCATGGCTTCAGCTACCTGAACCGCCAGTTCGCGGGTCGGTGCCAGCACCAGAATCTGTGGTGCTTTAAGCTCAGGATCAAGATTGTTCAGCAGTGGCAGGGAAAACGCTGCGGTTTTACCACTACCTGTCTGGGCCATACCCAGAACGTCACGACCGCCCAGCAGGTGCGGAATGCACTCAGCCTGGATCGGAGATGGTTTTTCGTAACCCAGATCGGTAAGGGCTTCAAGAATAGGAGCCTTCAGGCCCAGATCTGCAAAAGTGGTTTCGAATTCAGCCATGTAGTACAAGTGCCTCGATATTAATGGCGGCCAGTCTACATAACTCATCATGAAATTGATCTGCAATTTTCATTGAAAAGTGTGAACCGGCTCAAAGTAGGTGTATTAACGAACAACAACGCCCTCACCCGCGAAGGTGATGGCAATCAAAAAAGATTACGGGCTGATGTAGTCGTCAGCTATTGCTGGTCCGATTCTGCCAGGTCATCTTGGTCCTGGCCCAGGAGCGATAATTCCAACAATGCGTATCGGTGCTCAACGTAGTTATGTACGTTGTTGGCAACCGCCAGTTTGAACAGTGCCGTAGCGCTGTTCTTGTCCCCAAGACTTAGGTAATACTTACCTAAATAGAAGTTGGTTTCACTGAGATGCTCAGCGAGCGAGGTGTTATCCGTTGCGTCCGCCTTCAGGCGCTCCATTAACGTTTTTTCGTCAATGTTGCCTAAGTAGAACTCGACAATGTTCCATCCCCACTGTTCTTTATCCGATTTGTCGAAGCGTTGCTTCAACGCATCTTTCGCCTGCTTCTCATCGAGCTTCTGCTCAGCGAGATAAAGCCACAGACTGCGGAAAGGATCATTGGGATCGTCTTGATAAAACGCCAGCAGATCATCTTGCGCTAACTTCGCACGGCCACCGTAATAAAGCGCGATGCCGCGGTTCAAGTGCGCATAATTGTAAGTTGGATCAAGCTCAAGTACAGAATCAAACGCTTCATAGGCAGCATCAAAATTGCCTGCCTGCGTTAAATAAATGCCTAAGTAATTGAATACTTCAGGCATATCAGGTCGGAT
>NZ_CABTJS010000087.1:0-28747 GCF_902485085.1 uncultured Kluyvera sp. | reverse complement strand
CCAGATAATCGCTTTCTGTTCTGGCGTGTAGTAAATGCGCGTTCTTCGTTTCATGGCAACGTCCCCCCTTGATCAAGGATAGCGTTGCATCGACCCGTTGAACTCACAGCACAAAGCGGGCTTTTGGCGCCCTTTCAAATCCTCACTGAATACCGTCTCGCAGTAGGCGTAGAACGAATTCACATTGCAGAGTGCAAACATGTCAACTTGCGGCTTTCACGATGAAAGTCACAACGACGAGCACGTCCAGCGTCTCTTCACTACCAACAATGATCGGGGAGTAAGCGCTGTTCATCGGGTTTAACTGAACCGTCGGCCGAAGTAGCAAGCGTTTCACAGTGCCCCCCTTCCACAGCGGCGATAATGATATCGCCGTGCTCAGCCGTTTTCGAACTGTCCACCACCAGCAAATTACCGTCACTTATCCCGGTATCTATCATTGAATCGCCGGACGCTTCCACAAAATGGGTAGCGCTGGGGTGCTGGATAAGCAGCTCATTCAAATAAATACGTTGCTCAACGTAATCAGCTGTAGGTGAAGGAAAACCGCAAGGAACCCGCTCACTGAACAGCCGCAGCGTGACAATCTCACGCAGTTCTACTGGTGAAAAAAACTTCATAATGAACTCACTCACATTAAAACTGTATATACATACAGCATATATACTGTAGAGAGGAGCTAAAGCATGTTTGCGGAACTCGTTTATGACAAAAGGAATTTCGATGGAATGGGATCATTAATAAGTAATTTCCAGCACCGATAAGTCCACGCGATTCCACTTTCACTGTTCCTACTACCAAACCCACTAGAGTTATCTATTATTGATATTGCACTGTTTAAATGAACAGATATCGGAGGGGACTTGCCCATACAACGCCTTAAATTTGAGCCTTCAGCGATTTATGAATATCCGGAGCATCTCCGTCAGTATCTCTCTGAAATTCCTCCATTACCCGGTGTCTATGTATTCCACGGAGAGAGTGAAACGCTGCCGCTTTACATAGGGAAAAGTGTTAATATTCGCAGTCGCGTGATGTCACACTTCCGTGCCCAGGATGAAGCATCAATGCTCTACCAATCCAAAAAAATAAGTTGGATACGTACCGCTGGTGAAATTGGCGCACTGCTGCTTGAGGCTAAAATGATTAAAGAGCAGCAACCACTCTTCAATAAACGTCTTCGTCGTACCCATCAACTTTGTTCATTACATTTAGATGCAGGACAACCTAAGGTGGTGTATGCAAAGGAGATAGATTTTTCTCATCAACCAAATTTATATGGCCTATTTTCTAATCGACGTAATGCACTTGAAGCATTGAAGTCTATAGCAGATGAACATCGTCTCTGTTACGGATTACTTGGCCTGGAATCACTGAGCGGTAATCGCGGTTGCTTTCGTTCGGCACTGCAGCGATGCGCAGGTGCATGTTGTGGTAAAGAGACCATAGAATCTCATCACCAGAGGCTATTGTTGGCACTTGAACGACTACAGCTTGTATGCTGGCCCTGGAACGGAGCTATTGCTATGAAAGAAGAGAGTGCTGATTTAACTCAGTACCATATTATTCGCAACTGGATGTGGCTTGGCTCAGTCAGTTCACTCGACGAAGCAAAAATGCTATCTCGACAAGAGGCAGGTTTTGATCAGGATGGTTATAAGATCTTATGCAAACCCCTTCTGACCAGTAACGAAAATATTATCATTCTAAACATGTTGGGTTAACGTTAAGACTTTCCTGGGGCACTCCACCGAGTCGATGAGTGAACGGTACAAAATGATCGCAGCCTTAATTGGAAAAAGTTGGTGCTATAGTTACGTGAAAAATCGCGATGACTCCTATCATGAAATTGCTTTATTTTTCACGTGGCGTTTTGGAGATATATTGAGAAGAAAAATTTTTTCAGCAATTACATAACGTTACTGAACGGGTGCTGCTCCACAAGTAAACAACGCATTTAGCTCTTTCCCTCAAGTCTCACAATCAGCGAACGTAAAAAATCCCTGAATCGCTGAGCTGGCGCCGACAGCGGTTGTCCAGCGTTAGTGACCACGCCGACGTCCATGTAGGTGATACAGTCTTCAATCGTCCGACGAATGACGCGCTGGCCGTTTAGCGACCAGGGGCGATAAACCAGGTCGGATAAGATGGTGATACCGTTGCCCTGGGCAACGAGGCTGCGCACGGCTTCAAAGGAGTTACTACGAAAGTGGATGGAAGGCTGATAGCCAGCGTGCTGCCAGACATGGGTGATCACCGTGGGATATTCATCGGTCTCAAGCATCAAAAAGGGCAGTTTTACGATATCCCGCAGGCGGATAACAGACTGGCTCAGCAAAGCATGTCCCGGAGCGATCCAGAGCTGGCGTAGCGATCGAATAATGGTTTCCACCTCCAGGTCACTGTCGCGCTGAATATTCGATGTGAGCAGTAGACAAAAATCAACCTGCTGCTGACGCAGAGCAGCCAGCAGATCGGGCGCAGTGGCCTCGAAATAGTCAATTTCCAGTAACGGAAAGCGGTTTTCAATGTCACTTAGCATCTCCGGTAGCAGGTAAGCCGAAAGCGTCTGAGCTATCCCTATCCGTACTTTTCCAGCGGTCGTTTCCGGTTGGCGATGTAAATCCTCCAGCGCGATGTGGCTATTGCCGATGATCGTGCGGGCATGAGTCAGGAAGCGTTCTCCAGCCAAAGTGAGCTGGATTCCTTTTGGCTGGCGCAGAAACAGCTGTGCATCAAGTGCCTCTTCCAGATTCCGTAATGCGACCGTCATAGAAGATTGCGAAACGTGACAACGGCTAGCAGCTTTAGAAACTTGCAATGTTTCTGCTAATGCTATGTAAAATTCAAGTTGCCTGAGGGTAAATTTCATAGTTTAAAACGATACCATCCGAGCAAAACTTTATATTAGCATCTCCATTTTCTTCGCGGTAATGTTCCAGGGAACAAAAATGAATTATTGAAGGGTATTGCTATGCCTTATTTATTACTCACTCTCGCCGCATGCTTTTGGGGTGGAAATTATGTGGTAGGACATCTATTAGTCAGTCTTGTTGACCCTGTTCTATTATCCTCTGCTCGCTGGATATTTACGGCCATATTACTGGTAGCGCTCTACTACAGGCAGATTCGTGAGCAATGGAACGCTATGCAGCGTTCTTTTCACATCATCATCTTTCTGGCTTTGTTTGGGCAAGTGTTATTCCCACTGACGCTGTATATCGGTCTGCAATATACTTCTTCGCTTAATGCTGCCATTTATTTGTCTACGACCCCGGCATTAGTTCTATTGATCAATAAAACTATTTTTAAGGAAAAAATAACAATCCAGAATATTGCTGGGGTTATTATCAGCTCTTTCGGTGTCGCCTATCTGGTGATGCAGGGGGATTTATGGCACCTGGAAACCCTAAAGCATCTCAATCGTGGCGATCTGTGGACGATGGGTTCGGCAGCAAGCTGGGCGGTATATTGTGCATTTCTGCGGATAAAACCTCGTGAAGTGGGGGGAAATGCGTTTGTTGCCGTTAGTGCGACGATAGGCGCTATAGTGCTTTTTCCAATATTGATTTTCTCTATGGCGAAAAATGGCATTCCACCACTTGCTGAATTGGGCCACAGTGGTTTGGTGATAGGTCTGCTGTACTTGATAATTTTTCCATCGTGGCTCTCATATTTGATGTGGAATAAAGGCATTCAGGCGATTGGCGCGACGCGTGGAGAAGTGTTTTCCCATTTCATCCCGCTGAGTGGTGGTTTATTCAGCGTGATGTTTCTCAGTGAACTATTACATATATATCATCTGGTCAGCGCGCTACTGATTATCTGCGGGATTGCACTCTGCTCAGGAAAATCAGTGAAGCGAGCATTCAAGGCTAGCGTGTCATAAACAAAATATATTGCACATAAAGCAGAAGCACTCCGTGTAGAAATCCCGGCGTCGCTGCGCTCGGCCGGGCTACAATTGTCGTCGGGGGAAGATGTATATCTCTTCGCCACCCGCGCGGCTACTCTTATCTTACGGCGGTGCGTTTACGCCAGTCGCTCACGACCAGTCCTATAATCATTACGGTGATTGCCAGGCCAACGCCACCGTTATCTACCGGCTGGGAAAGCAAGTCGCCACAGGCTGCGCCGAAAGGACGCGTCAGAATATAGGCCCCCAGATGCAAAATACAGAAAGTGACCAGGTGAGCTACAGTTCCCTATGCAAGATAGTGAAAAACCACGCTCACGGGCAGGTTCTTCCCGCTTGATGTTTTCAAAACATTTCTATCGCTAATGCATTGCTAGAGATACTGGGCGCATCATGTTAATATTCCGACTGACACGGAAGAACATATAATTTCACTATGAAACTGCAGAATAAAATACTGCGATTTGTCATTTCATCAGGCGTCGTCATACTGACATCCTCTTTCCTGATTTATGAATTAGTCGCCAGCCATCGGGATATGTCCGAATATATGCGATATATCATCGACAAAGGCGAGTCGGCCTTTCTCTATGAGAAATATCAGAACCAGCTGATTATTTCGCAATTCGCTCAAAAGCTGGATGAACGCCCCACTGCCGAAGCGGCAGCGCATGCCTGCGCCAGCGTACAGCATCGCGGCAACATTCACGGTCTGAACATCGATGGTTACCGCTATTCGAAGCTATCCGGCTCGCTCACTGCGGGGAAAACACCCTGCGACAAATGGGCGCAAAGCCTCCCCGCCCTTGAAGCTTTTGATGCGGCCGTCGACAATAGTACCGCCTGGAAACCACGCCTGCCCGATGCAATACCACAGCAGAAACGTTTTCGTTATTATATTGATGTGGTGAATCAATATATCTATTTTAATTCACCAGTAGTGATTCATGACGCGACGTTAACCAGTTGGAATTTCCTTTATGGCGATCGACTGGGTATATCTCCGGCCAGTCTGGAAAATTTATTCCTTGGAAGAACAGTGGTATCCAGTATCTATATTGATACCTTTACTCATAAAAATATCTTAACGTTTTTAACACCGCTCTATCATCATGAAAACCTACAAGGCATTGTGATGGTTGATCTCTCTCACCAGGACCTACACGATATTTTCTATACCCGTGACCGTCCTCATTTCTGGCGCTATCTGGATATCTCATTTATTGATTCCGATAATAACGCCCATATCGAGGTCCATCGCAGCACGTCTCACCTGCTGAGCTATGTGCACTACAGCCGACCGCTGGCCGAAAACATGCGCGTGGAGCTGTCGCTGGATGTGATGTACTTCCTGCTGAGTTCGTGGAAACTATTCCTGTTTTACCTCATTTCCACCGCCGCGTTGTTGCAGCTTGTTCGCACGCATTTCCGCCTCTACCGGACGGTTAGCCAGGAGAACATCAGCGACGCACTGACCGGGCTCTACAACCGTAAGATTCTCTCGTCGGTGCAAAGCATGCGCTTACAGCGCCTGACGGAACAGGGAGTGGGCGTTGTTGTTATTGCCCTCGACTGCGACAGGCTGAAGTTTATCAACGACACCTGGGGCCACGATGAGGGCGACCGGGCGATAATCATGCTGGCGCAGGCAATATCGGCCACTATCCGCAAAAGCGATTATGGCGTTCGCCTGGGGGGCGACGAATTTTGTATTATCCTGATTGACTACGAAGAAGCCGAAGCGAAGGTGATAACGGAACGTATTCAGGATCATCTGGCGCTTATCGACACGGAAAGCCGCGTGAGTTTCTCCTGGGGAGCCTACAAGATGCGCCTTGGCGATAGCCTTGAGCAGTCGATGAAGATAGCCGACCAGCGCCTCTATCAACATAAACAGCGTAACAAAACCGCTTCGGCGCATGCATATGGAAAAAATAATGATTGAACCCATCACTGTAGATGTTCATCAACGGCTACTGGGCCTGCTCGACGAGCATCAGGCGCGCTATCGCGTGATGGCGCACGATGCCGTGGGTAAATGTGAAGCCGTGTCTGAAATTCGCGGCACCGCGTTAGGCCAGGGTGCCAAAGCGCTGGTGTGCAAGGTGAAAGGCAACGGCGTAAGCCAGCACGTACTGGCTATCCTCGCCGCCGACCAGCAAGCCGACCTCGCACGGCTGGCGCACCATATCGGCGGCTTAAAGGCGTCTCTCGCTAGCCCGGCTGAAGTGGATGCCCTCACCGCCTGCGTGTTTGGCGCGATTCCGCCATTCAGCTTCCACCCGTCGCTACGCTTGGTGGCTGACCCGCTATTATTCGACCGTTTTGAGGAAATTGCTTTTAACGCCGGTAGCCTTGAAAAATCGGTGATCCTCAATACCGAAGATTATCTGCGTATCGCACAGCCGGAGCTGGTCTCTTTCCGCCGTCAATCCTGATCGCTTCGGATACGGTAGGCCGGATAAGCGAAGCGCCATCCGGCACACAGCTGCCTATTGCCGGATGGCGCTTCGCTTATCCGGCCTACATACAATCTCGTTACATTCACACCCACTCATTCTGTTACCGGTATCACGCAAAGCAGTTTACGTAAGCGTAATACGGAATATCGCAATTGTTAACTTTTCTCACTCATCCACACTGTATGGCGTCTTTCCCCACAATCGTGCTGTAACGACACCAGGTGATACGATGAACATGAAAGTTACCCGTAAAGAAAAAATCAGCTATGGATTAGGCGATATGGCCAGCCATATCGGTCTGGACAACGTCATTATCTTTTTAACCTTCTATTATACCGACGTGGTTGGCCTGCCCGCCGCCTTCGTGGGCACCATGTTTTTACTGGCGCGTACCGCTGACGCCATCATCGACCCGGCAATGGGCTATATGGCCGACCGTACGCGCTCACGCTGGGGCAAGTTTCGTCCGTGGATGCTGTGGCTGGCGCTGCCTTTCGGCGTGAGCTGTCTGCTGACCTACGCCGTGCCGCAGTCGCTGGACATGTCCGGCAAAATGATCTTCGCCAGCGTCACTTACACCTTCATGATGCTGATGTACACCGCCATCAACATTCCTTACTGCTCGATGGGCGCGGTCATTACGCCAGACAACGATGAACGCATCTCCCTGCAGTCCTGGCGCTTTTTCCTGGCCACGCTCGGCGGCGCCATGTCGACTTTCTTTATGATGCCGCTGGCCGAGTATCTGGGCGGCGATGACAAGCTCATGGGCTACCGTTCCGCAATGGCAATCATGGCCTGCGTTGCCGTGGTGATGTTCTGGATCTGTTTTGCCAACACCCGCGAACGCATTAAAGCCCCAGCCACTCACAACAACTACCTCGCCGAACTGCGTGACCTGCTGCGCAACGATCAATGGCGCGTGGTCGCCATACTGGTGATGACCAATATCGGCTTTGGCGTGATTCGCCTTGGCGCCATGATGTATTTCGTCACCTACTACCTCGGCAGCGCCGCTTACTTTATGTGGATGCTGGCCGCACACATCATCGGCAAAGCCGCCGGTAGCCTGCTGGCCAAACGTCTGACCCGCAACGCCAACAAGGTCCAGATGTTCGGCTACTGCGCCGTGCTGGCCGGGGTACTGAGTATCGGGCTGTTCTTCGCGCCAAAATCCATCGTCGTGCTGGTGCCGCTGACGTTCATCGTCTCTACCCTTTATCAGTCCACCACGACCCTGATGTGGGTGATGATGGCGGACGTCGCCGACTACGGCGAATGGCGTCAGGGCAAACGTATGGACGGCATTATCTTCT
Source organism: uncultured Kluyvera sp. (assembly GCF_902485085.1). Taxonomy (NCBI): domain Bacteria; kingdom Pseudomonadati; phylum Pseudomonadota; class Gammaproteobacteria; order Enterobacterales; family Enterobacteriaceae; genus Kluyvera; species uncultured Kluyvera sp. The sequence continues at coordinate 21,053 of NZ_CABTJS010000087.1, read as the reverse complement.
CGACCTTCCTCGCCGTGCTCAAGCTGGGTATGGCGCTGAGCGGAGCCATCGTTGGCTGGACGCTTGGCTTTAGCGGTTACGTCGCCAACGCACCAGAGCAAACGCCGCTGGCGATGCACTGCATCGTCGCCCTCTTCACCGTAGTGCCTGGGCTGCTGTCTCTGGGCGCATTCATCACCCTGCGCTGGTACAAGCTGGACGACAGCACCATGCAGGAAATCAATCTCGCGAAAACCCAATCTCTTGTGAAAGGATGAGTCAACCATGAGCGAACTAATTCAGCATGCAAACGCTATCGAGTGGCGCTTCGAACGGCAGATACTGCGCGTAGAGCCCTGGGGAGAACACAGCCTCCGCGTTCGCGCCACCTGTGCTCCGGCGTTCAAGACTGAGCTGAATGCGCTGCTGCCCCAGGCTGAAAGCCAGGCGATTATTCAGCAGGATGCGGAAACCCTGAGCTTAACCCACGGCAATATTCGTGCGGTGTTGAACCTCAAAGGGCAGTTGGCGTTTTATAACCAGCGCGGTGAACTGCTGCTGGAAGAGATGTGGCGTCAGCGCTCAACGGTGGGGATTGGCGCTAGCGAAAAGAGCCAGGATAAATACGTCAGCGCCCTCAAGCTCGACGGCCGCGAATTTAAGCCGCTGCCCGGCGGTAAGTATCAGCTGACGGTGCGTTTTGAGTCGCGTGACGGCGAGCGGCTGTACGGCATGGGGCAGTATCAGCAGCCGTGGCTGGATCTCAAAGGCTGCTCGCTGGAGCTAGCCCAGCGTAATTCACAGGCCAGCGTGCCGTTTTTACAATCCAGTCTCGGTTACGGCTTGCTGTGGAACAACCCCGCCATTGGCGAGGCGGTGCTGGCGAAAAACCACACCTGGTGGACGGCGCGCGTCACCGAAGAGATGGATTACTGGATAACCGCGGGCGATACCGTCGCACAAATTACCCGCCAATACGCGCGCGCCACCGGTACGCCGCCACCCGCGCCGGAATTTATCAGCGGCCTGTGGCAGTGCAAGCTGCGCTATCGTAATCAGCAAGAGGTGCTGGAAGTGGCCCGTGAATATCACCGCCGCCAGCTACCGCTCTCGGTAATGGTTATCGACTTCTTCCACTGGCCGAACCAGGGAACCTGGTGCTTTGACCCGGTTGACTGGCCCGATCCGAAAGCGATGGTGGAAGAGCTGGAGTCACTCGGCATTAAACTGATGGTCTCCGTCTGGCCGACGGTTGAAGCGCGCAGCCCGCTGTTCCCGCATATGAAAGCCAAGGGTTGGCTGGTCACCAGCGATCGCGGTGTGCAGGTCAATCTCGACTTTATGGGCAACACCACCTTCTTTGATGCCACCCACCCGCAGGCCCGAGAGTACGTCTGGGAGACGGTGAAGAAAAACTATTACGATCTCGGTATCAAATTGTTCTGGCTGGATGAAGCCGAGCCGGAGTACCGCGCCTACGATTTCGATAACTATCGCTATCATGCCGGTCCGGTACTGGAAGTGGGCAACCGCTACCCGCGCGATTTTGCGCAGGGCTTCTACGATGGGCTGCACGACGCAGGCGAGCGCGATATCGTCAATCTGGTGCGCTGCAGCTGGGCCGGTAGCCAACGCTACGGCGTGCTGGCCTGGTCAGGCGACGTGCACTCGTCTTTCCACGCCTTCCGCAACCAGTTGGCCGCTGGGCTGAATATGGGTCTGGCGGGGATCCCGTGGTGGACCACGGATATCGGCGGTTTCCAGGGCGGAAACATTCACGACCCGGCATTCCACGAACTGCTGATCCGTTGGTTCCAGTGGGCCGTGTTCTGCCCGGTGCTGCGCATGCACGGCTACCGCGAACCGCGGGTTCAGCCGCCGGAAAGCTACCGTCATGGTATCCCGCAGTGCGACAGCGGTTCACCTAATGAGCTGTGGAGCTACGGTGAAGAGAACTTCGCCATTATGCAGCGCTGGCTTGGGGTCCGTGAAAGCCTGCGTCCGTACATTGATGCGCTGTACGATAATGCCCACCGCCACGGTGACCCGCTGATGCGCCCGCTGTTCTGGCACTACCCTGACGAGCCGCAAAGCTGGCAGACGGAAGATCAGTATCTGTTCGGCGAGGATCTGCTGGTCGCGCCGGTGATGCATGCAGGACAACGCCAGCGTGATGTCTGGTTACCGAGCGGTAATGCCTGGGTAGGGCTCGATGGAGAGCGCTATCAGGGCGGCCAGCGCATCACCGCCGCTGCCGGGCTGGAGACGATTCCTCTGTTTATTCGCGAAGGCAGTCCATTATTGACGGTATTGGTCAGATAATCAGGCAAATGCCTGAAATCCTCGACAAAGATTGAAAAAGAACTGTGTACGCCCCGCTTCTTGCGTACAGTAGAGCGACAAACCAGTAGCCCGGCCGAGCGCAGCGACGCCGGGGAGCCCCCGGAGTCGGCGTTCCGCCTCGTCCGGGCTACGATAATGCAGTCTTTTTTCTTTTTCTGGCAAGGATTACCGCTCTATGCTCGATACCACCCTACTGATCCTTTTAGGTCTGGCGGCGCTCGGCTTTATCAGCCACAACACCACCGTCGCCGTCTCCATTCTGGTTCTGATTATTCTTCGCGTCACCCCGCTAAGCACCTTCTTCCCGTGGGTAGAAAAACAAGGGCTTAGCATCGGGATTATTATTCTGACCATCAGCGTTATGGCGCCCATCGCCAGCGGCACGCTGCCGGCCTCCACATTGATACACTCGTTTGCCAACTGGAAATCGCTGGTTGCCATTGGTGTCGGCGTGTTTGTCTCGTGGCTCGGCGGGCGCGGCGTGACGCTGATGGGAACTCAACCGCATCTGGTGGCTGGACTATTAGTCGGCACGGTTCTTGGCGTCGCCCTGTTCCGCGGCGTGCCGGTCGGGCCGTTGATTGCCGCCGGTCTCGTCTCGCTACTTATTGGGAAGTCGTAGTCAGCGCCGCCAGATAGCGCCCCGGCGTTTTCCCTAGCCCCTTGCGGAACATGGTGATAAACGCCGTGGTGGAGTCGTAACCCAGCGACAGCGCCACCTGCTGTACGTTAAGCCCGCGTATTAACATCTGCAGGGCGAGGATCAACTGCAGCTGATGCCGCCAGCGGCGAAAGTTCAGCCCGGTCTCTTTCACCACCAGCCGGGCAAGATTGCGCTCGCTCATGGCGAAGCGCTGCGCCCACTGCGCCAGCGTCTGCCACTGCGCGGGCTCCGCTTCCATGGTCTCCACCATCAGACGAATTTTCGGGTGTGCGGAGACCGGCAACTGTAGCTGCTGCTCTGGCTGCTGCGGTAACTCATCGAACAGAACCTGAATGAGCCGCTGCGTTTCCGGCTCCAGACGCTGGGCTTCATCGCGCTGAGCTAACGCTAAAATCAGCTCGCGCACCAACGGTGATATCTTCAGCGTGCAGCAGTGCGCTGGCATCTGCGCCGCGCCGGGTTCGATAAACAAAAAGCACAGTTCCGCCTGCGGCGTGGCCCGATTGCTGTGCGGTACTTCACCGGGGATCCACACCGCAAACTGCGGTGGTACCATCCACATCGCATTTTCCACTTCACAGGTAATTGCACCGCGCAGCGCAAGAATCAACTGCCCTTTTCGGTGCTGATGCAGCGGAATATGCTGCTCACCCTCCGCTACCTGTACCCCAAACGCGATGGCCGCATCCTGATGGCTATCCGGGTGATAGCCGCCTAAACCGAGTCCCAGCATCATTTTGTCCGAATTTAGCGATAATCTGTCATTTTAGCTTGATTTCAGCAAAGGCTAAACCGGGTATTGTAGTGCTCCCACTCTTTTGTCGAGATGACTATGTCTGATGTTGTGACGTCTTCCAGCCGTCGTTGGCTGCTGATTATTGGTATTTTATTGATTGCTTCGACGCTGCGCGTCACCTTTACCGGCGCCGCCCCTCTGCTTGATTCGATTCGTGCGGAATACGGGCTGACCACCGCACAGACCGGGCTGTTAACTACGCTGCCGCTGCTGGCGTTTGGTCTGGTCTCACCGCTGGCAGCCGGGGTAGCCCGGCGTATCGGCATGGAGCGCAGCCTGTTTATCGCCATGCTGTTGATTTGCGCCGGTATCGCCGTGCGCTCTCTGCCGTCGGTCGCGCTGATGTTTATCGGTACCGCCATTATTGGCTGCGGGATTGCGCTCGGTAACGTACTGCTGCCAGGGTTAATCAAACGTGATTTTGCCTCACAGGTGGCGAAATTCACCGGGGCCTATTCGGTCACCATGGGGGCCGCCGCCGCGTTGGGTTCGGCGCTGGTCGTTCCTATTGCGCTAAGCGGCTTTGGCTGGCGCGGCGCGCTGCTGATGTTGATGGTGTTCCCAATACTGGCGCTGCTGTTCTGGTTGCCGCAGTGGCGGGCAGCAAAAACCACGGCCATCTCCGGCAGCGGTGCCATGCATAATCGCGGCATCTGGCGCTCGGCGCTGGCCTGGCAGGTGACGCTGTTCCTCGGCCTGAATTCGCTGGTCTACTACGTGATTATCGGCTGGCTGCCAGCAATTCTGATTAGCCAGGGCTACAGCGAAGCGCATGCTGGCTCTCTGCATGGCCTGTTGCAGCTTGCTACCGCCGCTCCCGGTTTTGTGGTGCCGATTATCCTGCATCGTATGAAGGATCAACGCGGGATCGCTATTACCGTCGCGCTGATGTGCGCCGTTAGCGCGCTGGGCTACTGGCACTTTCCCTCACAGGCGGTGCTCTGGACGGTTATCTTTGGCTTTGGCTCCGGCGCTACTATGATTTTGGGCCTGACCTTTATCGGGCTGCGCGCCAGTTCGGCGCATCAGGCTGCCGCCCTTTCGGGGATGGCGCAGGCAGTGGGCTATCTGCTGGCAGCATGCGGGCCGCCGCTGATGGGGAAAATTCATGATGCCACCGGCGCATGGCATATCTCATTGCTTGCGGTTGCTATCATTGCGCTGGTGATGGCGGTGTTCGGCGGGCTTGCCGGGCGAGATAGAGAGATTAACGTCGGATAACGTCGTAGCCCGACCGAGCGTAGCGACGCCGGGAAAAATCCCGGAGTCGGCGTACCGCCTCGTCCGGGCTACATTTTTACTGGGCAGCAGCGTGCAGGAAGGCCTGCACCAGCGGCGCAGGGCGCCCCGCCAGCGCGTTACGTTCATGCTGGAACAGCGTCGCCACGAAGAACGGATGCGTGACCAGTTCCACCGCGCGAATGTCACCATTTTCATCCCAGCCAGTTACCCGCAACGCCTGTGATTGCAAGGCATCGGCAAATTCGGCAGAGATGCCGTAGTTGCAGTGATAACCCTCTTCAATGCTGTCGCGACCGTACGCGCGGGCAATGAGCGTGTTAGCGCGCAGTTCAATGGTGTCGCTCTTCTCCACCAGCGAGCAGGTCAGCGGCGCAATCACCATGCGGCCTTCGGTATCCGTTTCCGCATGCGCGGCATCTTCCCATCCCATCACGTTACGCGCGTATTCCAGAATAGCGTGCTGGAAACCCCCGCAGGTGCCAAGAAACGGCAGGCTATTTTCGCGAGCATAGCGGGCGGCGGTCAGCGCGCCTTCGGTGTTTTCATACGGGCTCGCAGGCACCAGCCAGATGCCATCGAAATCGGCGAAAGCGTCAGCGCTATGCACATCGCGCGTAGCCACCCAGCGGTATTCAATAGGTCGTTCCAGTACCGCAGCGGCGTCATCAAGCGCCAGCGGAATGGCCTGATGCGCAAGGACATCAGCGTTGTAGTCGCCCACCAGGGCAATGCGAAGAACAGGGGTAGTAGCGGAGTTTTCCATGGGAGATCCTTATGTACAGACATGACGAACGGCATAAGGAGCCTCAGATTAGCGATGTCGTCACGCTTTAGCAATACCCGGAGGGCGAACCCCACGAATCTTTGTGGTATGGTCGAATGGAAAAAGGGAGGAAGGATATGATCCAGTGTAAACGCGTGTATGACGACGCAACACCTGATGATGGTTACCGTGTCCTGGTCGACCGGTTGTGGCCGCGCGGCATCAAAAAGGAAAACCTTATCTACGATGAATGGTGCAAAGACCTTGCCCCTTCAGCCGAGCTGCGCAAGGCCTACCACGGCGAGGTAATCGACTTTGCCACCTTCTGTCAGCATTACCGTGAAGAGCTTTCACACCACCAGGACGAAGGCCAGCGTCTTGCTGACATTGCGCAAAGACAGGGATTAACGCTGATTTACGCGGCCGCCAATACCGCGCAAAACCATGCCCACGTACTCGCCGACTGGCTAAAAAATCGCTAAACCCTGAACGCGATGTCTGCGGACATCGCGTTATTCCACCAGGGCAGAACGCTCTTGTTCAACCTGCGCGTCTGGCGTTAATGGCAGTAAATACTCTGAACGGACAAACGCAAACCCCTGCTGTCCCTCACCTGCGCTGACTTCACCGGTCACCAGCCACAGCGCACGCGGCGCATCGGCGGACAGCTCGGTCATCACGCCGTTAACCGGGTTCAGGCAACGCTCTCCTGGGTTAATCAGCGCAAACAGTTCAACACTCTTGCCAATATTGGCTCGGCCAGCAGCAGTACGGGCACCGATGATAACGGCGATGGTACCCGGTTTCAGCGAAAACATACGTCTCTCGTTAATCAGAATTATCTTAGGTGCGCAGTTTACTGGATAGAGAATGTACTGTCATTTTTTCTGTGGATGATCGCGTCGCCACAGCGCCCACTCCTCAATCGTTTCGCCATTCGGCAGTTTGCAGAGGCTTGATTCGCCCTGCGCATTGACCTGACGAATGCTTTCTCCTCCTTTCTGCTGGCAGTAAACCGCAGCAGGATTTGCCATACCAATTTGCGGCGGTAAAGGTGCTTCTGGTTCAGCCTGTTTTGCACATCCTGCAAGCAGCAATGGCAGCAGTAAAACGTAGCGACGGGACATCATTTCTCCTTAGTTTCACACTGGAATTTAGCTTTAAACTCCATAATTTCTTCAAATTAACTACACTTTTGCGACGTAAAGTACATTTCGTTCTCAACTGACCAGAGAACAGAACATTCCATAATCAATGAGTTATTTTGCCCCATCTCCCCCGATGGGGCTTTTTTTTATCTGTAATAAGAAGCAGATAACCTCTCGTTACACACCTTTTAGACACACAGTGCTTACCTTCTTGATACATAATGTATAAAATTTAGTGTATCTGGATCGCATTCAGGCTCAAATGCCACCATTCACGCTATCGTAGGGACCCTCGTTTTCATGTCAGATATTATCCTTGCTCGGGTATCGCAAACGCTTGCCACTGAACAATCTCTGGAAAGTCTTGTTCGCCAACTGCTTGAGATGCTTGAACTGGTGACCAATATGGAATCCACCTATCTGACGAAAATTGATACGCAGGCCGACCTGCAGCACATCGTTTATTCGCGCAACAGCGGTGAAATGAACATTCCAGAGAATTTCTCCGTTCCCTGGGGCGATACCCTGTGTAAACGCGCGATGGACGACGGCTGTTTTTACAGTGACCATGTTCCTGAGCAGTGGGCCGATTGCGACGCCGCCAAAGCGCTGGGTATCACCACGTTCCTGAGCACGCCGATTCACCTGACCGACGGTTCGCTTTTTGGCACGCTGTGCGCCACCAGCACCGAGCAAAAGCCGCTCAGCTTTAATAGTGAACACGTGCTACAACTGTTCGCCAGCATTATCGCCCGCTATATCGAAAAAGAGTCGCTGGTAGCCCAGCTTCAGGAGGCTAACGCCGCGCTGATTTATCACTCCTATACCGATGCGCTCACCGGCCTTCCTAATCGCCGCGCCGTTTTTGAAAATCTTGAGACGCTGTTCTCGCTCGCGAGGCATCTGAACCACTCGGTGATGCTGGCCTTTATCGACCTCGATAAGTTTAAGATGATCAACGACTGCTACGGACATCAGGCGGGCGATGCATTTTTACAGCAGGTAGGTCAGCGCCTCAAGCTTGGCATTTCCCCCGACGACCAGCTTGGCCGGTTGGGCGGCGATGAATTTATGGTCGCAACGCTTGCCCGTACAGCGGTACAGCTTGAGCACTTTGCCGAAACCCTACGCCAACTGTTGATTGGTGATTACCTTCTCGGTGACACGTTGATTCACTATCCCGGTGCCAGCATCGGCGCTATTGTGGTCGACCCCAACGTGATGGATCCTGATGGCGCGCTGCGAGCAGCAGATAGCGAAATGTATCAGGATAAAAAATTCCGTCATCGCCCGGAAATTACCGCCCAACGGGTTGAATAATTACAGTATCATACGCGCTGTTTATGGAAAAATTCAGGATGTCACAATGAGATTGGGTATCGCCTTCCCCATCGTTATCTTCATTATCGCCGTGATCTTTCTGGCCTGGTTTTTTATTGGCGGTTACGCGCTGCCGGGAGGAGCACAATGAGAAAGACCACGATTATTATGCTGATCATCGCCATTATTACCGTCGTAGGCGTTCAGCTAGGCTGGTGGTAAACCAGAGATAAGCCGCGCATCTGCCCGGCTTATCACCTTTCCCCGCGACGCTTTTTCATCTGATACATGTCAAGATCGGCCTGCTGAATGGCCGCATCCAGCGTCGTCACGCAAGGCGCAACGCCCCATGATACCGATAGCGGAACCTCCTGCCCCTGCGGGCTAAAGGGAAAGACCGCAATCTTCGCCGCAATCCGTTCTGCCACCATGTGCGCATGCGCAATATCAGTACGATTCAGCAATACCACAAACTCATCACCGCCGCTGCGAATCACCCAATCACCGTTTGCGCGAATATCACTCAGCATACACTGCGAGATAGCCTGCAGCGCTCGATCGCCCGCCTGGTGCCCGTAGCTGTCGTTTATCGCCTTAAACTTATTACAGTCAAAGAGAATAACCGTCATAAAAGGCAGCGCACGCTGTTGGATAAGCGCAAAAATATTGCGCGTAAAGCAGCCGGTGAGCGGGTCGCGATAAAATCGCAGGTCAGCATGGTTAAGATGGTAACGGATCAATAAGAATAACAAGAGCAGCAGCACCGGGGCTAATGCCATCATCACCTGCGCTTGCGGAGTGTGCGTAATAAAAAGCCACAAGGGAAGCGCATACTTTATTTCATAGCGCGACGATACGGTGTGAATACGGTGACTATCCAGCCAACCGCAGTTGCCAATGATGCACAGCACTTCACCGGTTTCTTTGCTTTGATACCCCATAATCAACCCTGGCGGCACCTGTTGATTAAAGGCAAGCCCCAGCATCCGCTGTAGCTCGACTCGCGACAGATCGTAGGCCAGATAACCGATGATATGGTTGCTCGGTTCACCTTCCGAGAGATCGTAGATATAGCTCACTACGCTGTAAGCTTTATCGCCGGTGATTTTATCGGAGTAAAAGGTTGTCGAACTGAGTGACTTTTTGCGTACGCTCTTTTGCAGCACACGATCGTAGAACATCTCCGGCTCATTAAAAAAATGACTCGGGTCATGTGCCATCTGCGAGGTTTCAAAGCTAAACGGGATGGAATCTGTTGGGGTGAACCAGTAAAACCAGCGGCCGTCGCTGGCAATAATATAGCGATGGATATCATGCTGTTCGGGATTGAGTGCGCGAACTTTATCCCGAATGTATTCGGCCGCGACGTAGATACAACGAGCGCTGCGCTCCGGGCTGCGGGAGATCAATGCACCATGCTGATTATCGATATTTTTTGCATCGGCGTTAATTCCCCAGGCCTCACCGCGAGGCTCAAAAACATCGGCATCACCGCACAAAAAGTGACGGCTTATTTGCTGATAACGCACGCCGGCGGCTTCCGCCATCAGCTCGTTATCGTTAAACAAGGTAACCATCTGATTTTGAAGTTCGTGAATGCCTTCATTCACCTGCGATAGCGTACGCTGGTACAAGAAAAAAATGGCAAGACAGATAAGCAGGCAGGTGACCGCCACTGAGACCAGTAGGGACTGCTTTTTACGCAAACTATCCTGAATAATTCTCACTGACACCCCGTGCGGATGGGTTAATTCCCTAAAACGCTACCCGCGCAGTCAGCCACAGCGACACGGTACGTTTTCAATACGTATCAGATCATTATGGACGAGAACTTTCGCAAGCGAGAATTCGATCCTGTCAGGAGTCAGGCCTAATGGCAATAGGATTTCAGGAAGGGTGAGTGCCGCCCCTCACCCAAAGTGATTAGTGCTGGTTATCGGAACCTAAGAAATAAAACCCCAGCGGAATGGAACACAGTATGGTAAATATCGAGCTATAGACCATCACCATCGCGCCTTGCAGCACAAACATACCGGTGGTCCACTCGGCGTACGGCAGATTATACTCTCTGACCACACCACCAAAAGTCGCTCGCCCTACCACTACCACGGCAATGGTAAATACCACTACAGCACACAGCAGGAATTTCTTGCCGTTTGGTGTCCGCAGTTTCTCCAGAATCATCGCATCCTCCCGACGCTGACTACACGATATTTTGCTGTATTTGTAACACTAATGAAGCATGAATTGAATGTTTTTGTTTGCGTGAGGTAACTAAGTGACTATCAAACCGCTCCCGTCTTGATGCAGGTCATCATGCTAAAGCATGACCATAGCGGGGCAGATTCATTCTTTTGCAGGAGCGCCCTTACTCCTTGATTTGCCATGTTTGAAACAATGGCAACGGAGGACAAGACGATGGCCTGGCAACCCTTTCTTTATGTAATAACTAATGCGACCCCTCGCCGTTCGGCAAAACGCGGCAAGCTCACACTCGTTAAAAAACGTTAACGCCGCCCGCAGGCGGCGTTGGGGGGATTATTCGAAGAAGACTTCCGGGTTATCCGCCAGCGAGACAAACGTTTTGGTGTTTTTATCCAGCGCGCGAATAGCACCGCTTTCAATGTCATACACCCATCCATGCAGACGAATCGCGTTATCGCGCAGACCCACCGCGACCGACGGGTGCGTTTTGATGTTGTTCAACTGCGCAATGACGTTCTCTTCTACCATCGCGTTAACCTTATCGGTTTCATTCGCGTAGGTTTTCTTCTCAACAACCGCTTTGGCAGCATCAGAATAGCGCAGCCAATGGGAAACCGCTGGCATCGGCTCCAGGCACTGGCAGGTGGCGATAGCTTTCATCGCGCCGCAGTTAGAGTGGCCACAAATCACAATATCGGTTACGCCAAGCGCCACAACCGCGTACTCAATGGTTGCTGATACCCCACCCGGCTCCGGGCCGAAGGACGGCACGATATTACCAGCGTTACGGATGACGAACAGCTGCCCCGGCTCCTGCTGAGTTACCAGCTCAGGGACCAGACGGCTGTCAGAACAGGAGATGAACAGCGCTTTTGGATTCTGGCTGGACGCCAGGCTGCGGAAGAGTTCCTTACGTTGAGGAAAAACTTCTTTCTGAAAGTTGAGGAACCCTTCAATGATATGTTGCATAGCAGTATCTCTTTTTCGTTTTTACGCAGGTCATGATTGAAATCACATTTTCAGTGTACCACCTGTGTGCAGAAGAGAAAGCACTCAATAGCGTTACCCCTTCGTTACTCACTGACAACAACTCGGTTTCGCCCACTTCTTTTGGCAACGTATAACGCTTTATCAGCAAACGAAATACACTCATCTGCTGTGAAACGTTTATCCGATGACGTAAACACGTCAATACTCACCGTCATCGGTTCCGGCGTTAATTGCGGCACATTTTTTTCGGTCTCTATCGCGATACGGGCGCGGATTCTTTCTGCAACGATCTGCGCCACCTGCGGTGATGCGTTATACATCAGCACGGCGAACTCCTCACCGCCAATACGAGCAAGGACATCATTTTCACGAATCGCACTCCTGGCCAGTTCAACAACGCATCTGATAACCGCATCCCCGACCGGGTGGCCATAGCGGTCATTGATACGCTTAAAATGGTCAATATCAAGAATCATCACACTGATATCGTCCCTGGAAGCTACTCGCTGCTGTAACTCTTTGTAGAAATACGCGCGATTGTAGATGCCGGTTAATGGGTCATGAATCGAGAGCATGGTGGAGTTTTTGTGCATCAGAAAAATGTCATACAGCAGCACAATAATCACAAAGAAAGTGCAGACTACCTCAATGCCGCGGCTCAGATACCAGACGGAAAAATTGTACTCATTCAGATTCAGCAAAATCAGGTTACTGAAGATGCTAGAAATGCAGAATGCCGATATGCTCACCCAGAGTAAATTTCTGAGCGCCGTTGTGACAATGACCAACAGCAGTACCATAAACCAGGCGGCCACAATCAATGCGCTGTAGTGGCTGCTCCAGGCATTGCGGTCATGACCATTAGCCTTATTAATGAGATTCAGCGAAATCTGTGGGTTATAGCTGGATAAGTTATGTGCAAATATGGCTAAAAAGAAGACCGCAAATGCCAGCAGGATAGCCAACGCCTCATCTTTGCCATCGGGACTAATATTTTTACTCAGTAAATACGCGTAGTACAGTGCAAACAAAATAGCTACGATAAACGTTATCTGTCGGAACAGATAAAAAATAGCCAGATCGTTGGTAATCGCGTTCATCGGAATACACATTGAGATAAAACGCTGAATTAACGTTAACGCTTCTGAACAATAGATATCCGAGCCTAAAAAACCCAGCCCCAGAATGGCTACGTATAATAGTTTCCGATTACAAATAAACTGGAAGAGCATAAAGAAGAAAATAATAGCATCCAGCAACAGAAGTAATCCAGTAAAAACAAGATAGTAAATATCAGGGATCACAATATTGTAAGTAGCTAAATGATTAGCCAGTATAAACATTCCGATAAGCAGCAAAAACGCGCTACCCAGGAAAAAACTCACTCTCTGATTTATTCTATGACGACATTTACTCATTCGGCGTCCTCCATGACTACATTTACTTTTATAGTCCGCCTTCAAGCATGAGCATATTGCGCTTAATCAAAATTTATTATTATAAATAGTGACGATTTCCAACATTAATGAGGTGTTGATGATTAATCACAAAATAAAAAGAATGGAAAAAGATGATAGATTTTTATTTATCCGTAGCATTGTTGCCCACTCAACTGCCTATCATCTGGTTTTTAATTTTGGTTAGGTTTCATCATGAGCGGGAACGATCGTTTTCTGCACAACAACGGTCGACCTTTCCATATAAAAAACCGCCCGAGGGCGGCAAGAGGATTTACTCGCTGATTTCCAGCGCGTCCTGGATGGCGTCAGCCAGTGCGGCAACTTCCTGAGAAACGTTGCGCAGGTCCATCTGGGAGCGAATCCCCGAGTTTGCGGTGGACGCAGAAACGGACGCTTTGGAGATCTCCAAAACAGCCTGTACGGCGTGAAAAATACAATATTCATCTTTTTATCAGTAATAAGTATGAAATTATGCACTCAAAAAACCATTTGCCGTTAAATTAACCATTTGATTTTTATGGATATAAAAATAATTTTGCAGAACTATTTTCCATGTGAGAAAGCCCGCTTTGAGCGAATAGCGGTAGTGAGAATTAGTCCTGATTATCCGGATTCAGGACTATCACTGGCGTCTGATAATCAATGGAGAACAGATCCCTTCTTATTCATTTATTACGCGCAGGCGAGCATACGTATTGACTTAATACTCGCTCACTTTAAGGCTTCGTCTCTGCCATGATACCAGGCTTCAAAAGCATCTGCGGTCATCGGTTTGGCAAAATAATAGCCCTGCACTTCATCGCAACCCAGCGTTCTTAAAATATCAACGGTACTGGCTTCCTCGACTCCTTCGGCCAGAACGATATAGTCGAGCTGCTTGAGGAGGGTGATAACGTTGCTAACAATGATGCGACTGGCCTTATCGTGAGCAACCCTACTTACAATAGAGCGGTCAAGCTTGATGATGTCCATCGGGATTTTTCGCAGGTAATTAATGTTGCTGTATCCGGAACCAAAATCATCCAAAGATATTTTAAATCCGCGTAGTTTGAGCATAGCCAGGCCGATAAGTGCTGCGGGGCTTTCCAGCATCTTCTCGGTTTCCAGACACTCTACCCCCAGTTGGGCGGGCTCCAGACACGCATCCATAATTTTCTGTTCCAGCTCATCGGCAAAATCTGGTCTTGAAAAATCACTGGCGGACAGATTTATCGACACGGGTAAATAAAACCCTCGGCTTTGCCAGTAACTTAATTGCGCAATAGCCTGATCGATAACCCAAGCGGTGAGTTCACGCATCAGGCTGGTCTTTTCGACGAGAGGAATAAACACCCCCGGCAACACCTCGCCGTTTTTAGGGTGTTGCCATCTAAGCAAAGCTTCGGCTCCCGTCACACGCCCTGTCAGCAGTGAGATTTTTGGCTGATAAACCAGGTATAAGCCCTGATTTTCATGTAGCGCTTTTCTCACTTCAGTAAGAAGACTGAAATCCGTCTTCTTACGGGTATCCAGTGCATCATCATAGACTGTAAACCGGCGTCCCTGACTTATCCCTTCGTGCAAGGCGCTGACAGCACGGCGCAGAATTTCATTCGATGTCAGAGAGTTATCACAAAGCCCGGAGTCCCCCATGTGAATATCCAGATCAAGAGTAACTTCCGGGGTGATCCTGGCCTGTATCCCTTGAAGGCTTTGAGAGATATTTTCTAGTGTCAGGGCTTTTTGCTTATGGGTAAAAAAGGCAAATCGTCCGACTGCCACGGCGTAGAGTAGCCCTGTTAAAGGTAGGCGGAGCTGCAACTCTGCGACCATACTACGAAGTAGATTTTCTACGGCAGTCATACCGAGCGAGCGAGCCATTTCGTAGGCTAATGGCATATCAATACAATCAATAATGACGAGCCTGAATGCGCCTTCAGCTGAAACCTCGATATCTTTCAACAGTCGCTGTCGGTTTGGCAATAGCGTGACGATATCGAGGTAACCGACGGAGTGCCAGGACGCCAAAAAATCCGCTATAAGCCCTGCCATCTTTTCAAAAAGATCGAGCTGCTCGTCTGAAAGTTCCCTTGGTTGAGTATCGAGAATACACAAGGTACCTACGGGTACTCCATCCTGGGTTTTAAGTGGACATCCTGCATAAAAGCGAATGAATGGAGCTTCTTTTACCGCATGATAGTCACGAAAGATAGGGTGCTGATGAGTGTCATGACAAATGAATGTCTTACTCTGTTTCAGAGTCTGTACGCAAAATGCCTCGCTCAGGCTGGTTTCCGTGACGGCAAAATTCTGGGCGGATTTGATGTATTGTTTTTCTTCATCGAGAATAGAAACAAAGCCCATCGGCATGCTCAACAAGTGGCATATTAGATGAATATATTTTTCTAACGCATCATCCCGACCCTTGTCAGGATTTTTCAACAAGTCGATTGCCGCAAGTCTTTTACTTTCATCTCTGCTGAGATCGGTCAACATGGCAAGACATCCTCAGGTGTAGTAGGCTTTTGGTTATTCCACACTCGCAGGTGGCTTGAATAATTCTTCTAATGGCATGTGGTAATACATACGCTGTTACCAGCCTAACTCTCACATTAAAATGTTTTCTGTTGATTGTCTCCCGGAAATGTCGTCCCGGAGCTGCCCGGTAAAGCGGCCGATCAGCCAGATACTGTCATCTCACATGCTGAATACGAGATATTTGACCAGCAGCTATGAGCGAACTATGCACGTTCTTTTATAGCGGCAGAAAACTTACACAATATCAGACATAACGCTCCTTAAGTGAAAATTGTACTAGACTCTGTTTGATTGATTCAAATTTTTCACCAGAGAATGCATATGATAAATAAAGAAAAACGTACCGTTAGCAGGGGCATAAATCATGTGGGTCTCACGGTTCCAAACCTGCAGCAGGCAACCGATTTTTTGCAAAAGGCATTGGATGCCAGATTTGTTTATGACGGCCTGACCGATAGCGATTCCCCAAGAGAAGGGGCTGATACTGAAAGGCAGTTGGGCCTGACAGAAGGCTCAATGATTATCAAACAACGGTTGCTAAGAATTGGTAATGGTCCAAATCTGGAACTTTTTGAGATAGTAAGCAGAGAACAGGCGCAGCCGGTAAGGCTACAGGACTTTGGCTGGAACCACATTTCACTTTATGTGGATGATATACATTACGCGATGGAAAGGGTCAAGGCTGCGGGAGGCCAGTTCCTTTCAGAAATTCATGGAAATTCGCGTCATGAAGATACCGATGGTAATGCCAGCGTATACTTTAAGGCGCCATGGGGCAGCTTGATAGAACTGCAATCAATACCTAATGGTTATTATTATCCTGAAGACAGCGAAGCAGACACATGGATACCTGAGCGATAAATGTTCTGTTGCGGTTTTAAGGGTGATGAGTTCCCCACAGCGCACATCCCAGTATCAGGAACGTTCGCTTCTGGCACTTAGCTGTCATTATCAATGGCGAGCGTTCCTGTCATCGAAGAGCTGCGGGCAGAGGTTAAAATCCTTCGTGCTGACCAAAAGGATTATATAAACCAGCCTGTTATGGCTGGTTTTTTATGTCTATTTCCCATATGGGAAACCAGTGTGGTAAAGAGGAGATTTTCCCTTCATGAATACATAATAGCTAATTATAAGGGCGATGAGCATACATAATGCAATCTCTTCCCGCTTTCTTAGCCCGATAAAGCGCATCATCAGCGGCAGTGATAACGTCAGAAGATGAGTCATTTTTCTGTTTAATTGCTGCTCCAATACTTAAAGTAACACGAATACTTCCGTTGCAACCATCCGAAACCGATGCTTTTATGTTTCTAACAATTTCTTCAACATTGGTGTCGTCAAATATGACTATTGCAAACTCCTCGCCTCCGGATCTGGAGATAAAGACATTATCTTTCACGATATTCTTCAACTTCAACCCTATGTTTTTCAATACATTATCACCAGCTTCATGACCGTATGTATCATTTATTTTCTTGAAGTAGTCAATATCGGCAATGCAAATTGCTCCAGACCTATCCTCTATCTCTCTGAGTTTAACGTTCAGGTGTCGTCTATTTGGTAACCCTGTTAATTCATCTGTTAATGATAAACGAACCGCAGAGTTATAATTAATATTTACGTATGATATGAATTTGTTAAACGAATAAATAATCATGAGCATAGCAGGAACATAAAGAAGAGATGCCAGTACTGATGCTATGTCTCTTTCAATCACATTTAGACCTCCAGCCATAGAAGCCAGAGATGAATTCAGGAGTAAGAATAAACTAATCCTAAACACCAACAAATGCATGTCTCTCGAGTAAATGTTAAAAGACTTTCTAATAAACCATACCATTACAATTACAGTGCATGTATTTATAAAAAAGTAAAAATTTAATTTTGATGTATCTCCTACAGCCCAGAATAGAAAAATAATAAGCATGGACATACAGCAGGTATAAATGATTACCATTCGATAAAGCAGACCGTCATGGGATTCAACTTCATGAATTAGTTTGTCGTGTATCTTAAAATTCATCACATCATCCTGATTTGGTTTAGAACACGATAATACCACGTGATTGATGCTACATCATACATTTTCACCGATTAAGGCATTGAATTAGTTGTTGTGCATGAAGATGAGATATGCAAAAACTCTGCTGGGATCAGCAATCCCTTCTTTGTTTACTATACATTTCACGTAAAATCATAAGACTTTATGAATGCTGAATTATGTGGCACGCTCAATTTGTTGAGCCACTATTCTTCAGTAATTTATTATTTTCTCACTTAGCCATCTTAAAAATGCAGACCTATTTTAGGTTAGTTCCTCTAGTGATTTCGGGAACAGCCTCTCCAACCTATTGAGTAAGAAAAGACAGGAGTCAGTGAACTACGATTGGTCAAGAGAAGGTGCTCCACCAATTGTTTACGAACAACGTTCATTATCTGAACGGCTATATCACAAACAGAGAGTAAATACTCAAATATTGATGGGACATGCCAGTCAGGAAATGACAGATAGGCACAGCGACTCGAGGGGGAGAAAGTGCAGAGTACTAGCCGATCTTGCAAAAGGGTTTTGCAAAAGAGCTAAAAAAGGTGATTGCCGCCCGGGAGCGGCAAGAGGATTTACTCGCTGATTTCCAGCGCGTCCTGGATGGCGTCAGCCAGTGCGGCAACTTCCTGGGAAACGTTGCGCAGGTCCATCTGGGAGCGAATCCCCGAGTTTGCGGTGGACGCAGAAACGGACGCTTTGGAGATCTCCAGAGCGGCCTGAACGGCCAGTAAGCGCTTGTGGTTTTCAGCGGCATCAACGCCGGTGGCGCCGTCGAGATCGAAGTACCCTTCTAACATTGCTCTCTCCTTATGGTTTCGTGACCAGTGTAGGGGGATATGTGCAATCGCGCTATCACATTCGCCAGAGACGGAAGTAATACTTAGTAACAATTGAAATACTATTGTAATTATCTTACAGACCTTAAAATACCTATCGTAAACTATTAGAATTTTAATGTATTTGCAAGTTAACCATTCATCAACGCAATTCATTTAAATAATAACAATAATCAATACAACAAACGGCATACATCGGGAGCGTAAATGGAATTTAATGAAATGCTCAGTGGATTTTTTGAGCAGGTCCGAAATAAATCCGACTTCCTTCAGTTTTTAACAGAATTAAAACAAAACAACATCTCTTACTACATTTACTTTGTTGCTACCGGAAATGTCAAGATAGTGACTACCGCAGACACCTATATGTCGATGAAAAGTGACCGGGGTTTAATAAAAATAAACTCAGAAGCCAGCAGTAGCCTGACCCGGATTGCTGCCAAACGTCATTTCACTCGTATTACCGCTTTCGACCAGTATTGCCGGGAACTCGCCAGAGCTGGGGTTTTTAAGTGGGTCGTGGATGTTAATGAAGAGAATCGTTATTACTGGTCGAAGGATAATCAGCTATTACATGCGGAGAATATCATTAACCCTACGTAATTACGCTGGCATCAGAACAATGACCGCTCATCATGCAGCGGTTTTGATATTTTCATTTCACCCGCAACAAGTCGCTATACCGAGTCGTGTATCGCGGCGACAGCATTTCTCTTTTCATCTGCCACTCCTGCTGAATACCTTGTCCGGCAAAATAGAGCGTCCCCTTTCCCACCTTAGTATTGATGCGATCCAGGGTATCCATCAGTTGCGTACTTTTATGTCTCGGCGCGTTCTCATCGAATAGGTCGAGCTGAGCAATTCCCTGGCTGTAAAAATCCCCCAGCATGACGCCCGCTTTTTGGTAACGATGACCGCTCTCCCAGATGGCATCCAGACAGCGCGTGGCTGCCGCGACAATATCCCTGGTATCCTGCGTCGGCGTAAGCAGTTTCACGGATGCGCTGTTACTGTAATACGCTTCTTTCACAGCAAAGGGAGACGTTTTGACAAAAGCTGAAATGAACCGGCAGTACTGGTGTTCACCGCGCAACTTCTCTGCCGCGCGTGCCGCATAGCTACAGATAGCTTGCCGCATCTGCTCATAATCCGTAATACGCTCACCAAACGACCGGGAGCAGATAATCTCCTGCTTTACTGGCGTAAACTCCTCCAGCTCAAGGCAGGGTTCGCCACGCAGCTCGCGTACCGTTCTTTCAAGGACTACGCTGAAATGCTTCCTGATAAAACGGATATCGATGTCCGCCAGTTGCAGTACCGTGTTGATGCCCATTGCCTGAAGTTTCGTGCTTATCCGCCGGCCGATTCCCCACACCTCGCCAACCGGTAAGGCGGCCATCAGCTTACGCTGGTTGTCCACATTGGACAGATCAACAACGCCACCGGTTTGCCGCTGCCAGCGCTTGGCAGCATGATTTGCCAGTTTGGCAAGCGTCTTGGTCTGCGCTATCCCTACGCCGACGGTCAGATGGGCTCGCTGAAACACCGTCGCGCGGATCTCCCGGCCAAAATCGGTCAGATCACGACAGTTTCTTACCCCGGTCAGGTCGCAAAATGACTCATCAATCGAATATATTTCGCATCGCGGAGACATCTCTTCCAGCGTGGTCATCATGCGAACGCTCATATCAGCGTACAGCTCATAGTTGCTTGAAAAAAAATGGACGCATTCAGGGAACCGTACATTTTGCAGTTTGAACCAGGGCGTCCCCATTTTGATCCCTAGCGCTCTGGCTTCAGCGCTACAGGCTATTACACAGCCGTCGTTGTTACTCAACACGCAAACGGGTTTGCCCTTAAGATCGGGCCTGAATGCGGTCTGGCAGCTCGCATAAAATGAATTCGCATCAACCAGCGCAAACATCAGCCGACCGTCTTCAGAACATGGGTGACAACGCCGAAGATATCCAGCGACTCTTCTCCCCCAACCAAAATTGGGCTGTAGGCTGGATTTTCTGGCACCAGCATGACCGTAGGATGCATTTGCAGCCGTTTCACCGTAAATTCACCATCAACCGCAGCGATAACGATATCCCCGTGATGCGCTGTTTTAGCGCTATCGACCACCAGCAAATCACCACTGCCTATCCCCGCACCGTTCATGGAATCCCCTGCTGCACGGACAAAGTAGGTCGCGCTTGGGTGTCGGATAACAAGCTTATTTAAATCAATACGCTGCTCAACATAGTCCTGCGCCGGGCTCGGGAACCCACACGGAACCCGATCGCTAAACAAAGGAAGCGCCGCTATCTGGCCAAGGCCAGTGGGTGAATAAAACTTCATAATGAACTCACTCGTGTTGACACTGTTTATACATCCAGTATATATACTGTTATTATATCCAGTAAAGAGGCGTTAGAAATGTTCGTGGAACTCGTTTATGACAAAAGGAATTTTGAAGGTAAGCGTGCAGCGAGAACCGTATTGACGGGGATGCGTTATTCAATTGACAGTGCTACGCGCCAGGGGAGTAGTTCGCTGACCCGGTTTATCGGCCAGTCCGCTATGACGTTAAGGACGTGACGGAGGTAGCTTTCTGGCTCCACTCCGTTCAGTTTGCATGTCCCGATCAGGCTGTACAGCAGCGCTCCCCGCTCTCCTCCATGATCCGAACCGAAGAACAGGTAGTTTTTGCGGCCCAGGCTGACCATCCGTAGCGCATTCTCAGCTATGTTGTTATCTG
>NZ_CABTJS010000086.1:0-16255 GCF_902485085.1 uncultured Kluyvera sp. | reverse complement strand
CTCCTTTTACTTGTGGTGAGTAAGCAGAGATATTCCGGCATGGGCATTCTTCAGGCTATAGCCTTACAGGATCAATCACCACCTCCCTAGGAGGTGGTTTAGGGGTGACAACAAAAAACCCACGCCTGAGCGTGGGTTTTTATTTATCCGTTGAGCGTCAGGCTTACGCCAGAACCTCACGAACAAAAGCTTCGATCTCTTTGTTCTGGCAGTTTTCGAAGAAACATTCCTGGAAACGCTGACCGGACACGGCGGTTTTCACCAGCGCTGGGTCGATAGCGCGCAGGGTATCCAGATAGTTTTCTTTCACCACGGCCGCTTTCACCTGGTTCAGAATACCGGCGTTGCGAACCTGCGGCTCTTTACGCTCTGGCGGATAGCCTTCGCCGTTACGACCGGTGAACGCTTTTTCAAACATGTAGCGAACGTTCAGCTCTGCGCCCCAGCCAAAGCCTTTTGCAAAGGCCAGAGACAGTGCGTTACCGTTGTTGATCTGAGCAAACAGGAAGGCGTCTGCTGGATCCAGGCAGTAACCGCACACAACGCCTGGGTGAATGTTCAGAGACATCATCGCGCCCTGGCCGGTACCGCAACCGGTCACGACGAAATCGACCGCTTTGGAGTTCAGCAGGATGCTGGCCATGATGCCCAGATGGATGTAGGTCAGGTGATGATCGTTTTCATCGCTCATACCCACGTTATAGACCGGGAAGCCTTTTTCATCGGCAACGGCTTTTAACTCATGATGAATAGTCGCGTTTTTGCTGGCCTGGCTATTTTCCATCATCAGTGCAATTTTCATTCTTTCCTCTCCTGAAAGCTAAGCGGGGTTATCCGCAGTCGTTCGATTAGTATTCTCACCTTACTACCAGTCAAACATACTTTCAAATTTTATGAAAAGTAGTTTTAATTTTTACTAATGGGGTCACATTTTTGCCTTTGACCTGTAGATAAAACCTTACATAAACCATTAATTATTTACTATCACCTGGGTGAATGGTCGGCTAGACTGGGTAAATGGGCAGAAAGCCCCTGCTGTTTGTCAGCGTTTCAATGGATGAAATAGTCACTGCAAAGGAACTGACTTGTGACACAGGACCGCCGAGGATTTCGACACGCGCTGGGTCTCCTTGTTCTACTGACCCTTATGCTACTTTGGGCGCCCCGCGCTCATGCCGTGCCACCGCAAAAAATTCGAGCGGCGGCGCCTATCCCTGTATGGATTCTCGATGCGGATAGCTTTGAGTTCTGGCGCGACAATCACGGTCAATTCCAGGGTTTCTATCCCGAATTGCTGCACGCGATTAACGCGCGTTACGGCTACAACCTGACGCTACGCCCCACCGACGGCACCACCTTTGAGCAGCGCTTCGCCCATCATGACTACGGGCTCTACGCCAGCGTGCTGCAAACGCGAGAACACCTCAAAAAAACCATTTTATCGTCCCGGCTGCTTGAGAATCCCATCGTTACCGCCAGCATTACCCGCCAGGCTAAATCCATCAGTGATATCAATAACACGCGGGTCATTTTCCGGCGAAACGACCCGACTCAGCGGTTGGTGAAGCAGGCGTATCCTACGTTAAAGTTCCAGCAGGTTATCGAAGTCGACAGCAGCAGAGAAGCGCTGCAAATTCTGCGCAGCGGCGGCGCAGATTTCTATATTAATGAAAATCGTGAAATTGGTGGACCACAGTACTACTACACGATTTCACGACCGTTTGACTCATTGCGTATTACGGCCTCCTTCGGGATCAGCCCGGAGCTGATTTCGCTTCGTAGCAATATCAATCAACTGATTAACGAATGGCAGCAGAACGGAAAACTCCGGGCGCTAGAGGAACAAAGTCGTCTTGAGTATTTTCGTCAACGTTTGACGATAACGCCTGACGAGCGCATCTGGATGGAGAAAAACCGGCTCACCCTTTGGTTGCCAAAGAATGAAAACTTCGCGCCCATTATCTGGCGTGATGACCAGGGCTATCATGGCAGTGCTATCAGCCTGGTCAACGATCTTCGCGATTTGTTGAATATTAACGTCGACGTGCAGTTCGTTGATAACTACATGATAAGAATGAAAAATGAAGATTGGCCAATCCGCCTGGCCGAGATTTTTGACGTGAGCAATGGTACGCAAATGGAGGGTCAGGTTGGCCCGCTGGTCAACTGGTATAACGCCTATTACAACAAAGCCACCGCGCCCTTTATTCTCGACGAAGAGCAGGTTCGCCATCAGCGGGTCGGCGTCATTCGCGGCTCGTTTGCCGCCGACTATCTGCGTCAGCGCTTTGGTAACGATGTTACGCTTATTGCCCGCGCGTCAATTGATGAACTGCTCGATACCATCGACAGCAATCATATTGATTACATTCTTGGGGATTTGAGTTCAATGGAACAGGCGCTACGCGGAAGCGATTTGTTCCGTGGGGCATTAAAAGTTGCCGGGATGACCCACTCAAACTATCAGATTGGCACCTGGATGAACATTGCCCATCCGCTGTACGCCCTGATATCACAGGTGCATCTTATCTCCAGCTATCGTTACCAGCAGGTACCGCCAGCGAGCGTAGTGCAACCCACCTCCTTAAGCAAAAACGCGCTGCAAATTATCAGCGCCGGGCTTCTGGCCCTGTTGTTCTTTATTCTCAGTCTGATGCTGATGATGTGGCGCCATATGAATAAGAACCGGGCCATTAACCGCAGCATTGTTGAAGCGATGGAGAAGATAAATCACGTTCACGATGATGAAACCGGCTGTCATATTCGTCGCGTGGCCGCCTACTGCCGCTTGCTTGCCGACGCGCTCAAACTGCCGCCGAAGCAAATTCGTGACATTGAGACGTTTGCCTCCCTGCACGACATCGGAAAAATTGCGGTACCTGAGCATATTCTGCGTAAAAAGGGCAAACTCACCGACGAGGAATTTAAACAGATTCAAAAACATACCACTAAGGGATGGCGAATTGTCCAGGGACTGGTTCTCGGTTCAGTGGCCGAAAATTTGATTCACTACCATCATGAAAAATGGGACGGCTCCGGGTATCCGGAAGGTCTCGCCGGCGAAGAGATTCCGCTGGAGGCGCGTATCCTGGCACTGGCAGATGTCTACGATGCGCTGCGGCAAAAGCGCGTTTATAAACCGAGCTTTTCCCATGAAAGCGCCTCTGAAATTATCGTTAACAGCGCCGGAACCCACTTTGACCCGACGCTGGTGAAACATTTTTGCGCGCTACACCTGCAGTTTCAGGAAATTTATGAGTCACAGAAGGATTAACCCCAGGTTATAGCGACTATTCAAAGGATTGCTTGCAGCGGCGATGGTTACAATGAGGTCACGACTGATTGCGCAGAGCGAATTAATGAAAAGCCTCATTCTTATTCCCGCCCTCCTGGCCCTGACGGCTTGTACCGTGCCCCGTGCGGCGAGCGTAAGCGAAGTGGATGCCAACAGCGGCATCGTGCGCCTGACCTACGGGCAAGCCATTTTGCAGAATGCCAAAACCGATAGCTATCTGGCTCAATCTGAAGCCAATAAAGCCTGCCAGCAAATAGGATATGCCACCGCGTTTTCCTACGGCCAGCCCATCACCACCTGCACTACCACCAGCGGCTCACTGTGCCTGAATGAGCATGTTACCTTGCAATACCAGTGCCGCGGCATTGCCAACGTACCAACGTCAGCCGCTTATTATTAATTCCACGCCGGTTTATCCCGGCGTTATTATTACCAATAATTTAATCGTTATATTTATGCCAATGCGTTTTATTCCCATTCGCATTATTATATAAATGTTTTTATATTTACCTTTTGCAAATAAATTAATAACAATTTATAGTGCCGCTGTAATTAACTCGTAACGTATTATTCCTGGAGCGAAAACATGCTTAAAGCGGCAATGATCGAGAAATTAAATGAACAGATGAATCTCGAACTCTATTCTTCTCTGTTGTATCAGCAGATGAGTGCCTGGTGTAGCTTCAATAGCTTTGAAGGCGCTGCTGCCTTTTTACGCCGCCACGCGCAGGAAGAGATGACTCACATGCAACGCCTGTTTGACTACCTGACCGACACCGGTAGCCTGCCACGCATTAATAGCATTCAGTCACCGTTTGCCGAGTACGCCTCGCTGGACGAACTGTTCCGCGTCACCTACGAGCACGAACAGCTGATCACCGCTCAAATCAATGAACTGGCGCATGCGGCGATGACCAATCAGGACTATCCGACCTTTAATTTCCTGCAGTGGTATGTGGCAGAACAGCACGAAGAAGAGAAACTGTTTAAATCCGTTATCGATAAGCTGACGCTGGCGGGTAAAAGCGGTGAAGGCCTGTACTTTATTGATAAAGAGCTGGCCACGCTCGATACGCAAAATTAACTCTCGTGCAGCGGCGTATTACACGCCGCTGCCGATTAATGGCGGCAAATTTTACTTTCCACCGTCGTAAATCCCGATTCCCGCGGAATAAACTTTCCTTTCTTATGCAGAAACGCGACCAGCTCGGCAGCACTCATATTTTCTGCTGAACAGGTATGAAAACGCGCCTGCTCGCCAAAGCGGGCATGAATTGCCGCTTCCAGACTTTCAATACTGTACTGCTCATCTGAATCAATCATCATATTCAGAACTTCATGACCGTGAATGGATTCCATTATTCCTCCCGTAAAAACGCCACCATAAACTGCATTTACTTTGCATGTTTTGCGCTAGCGCAGCTTTTCCCACGCCGAAGCAAACCGTAAACAATTTCATACACCCACTGTAATTCAGATTTGACGAAACGACAGGTTTCACATACTCTGCGCGGCATCTTTAGTCGTTAATCTGTTCTGAAGTAGAGGAAAGCGTGAAAAACCGTACCCTGGGGAGTATTTTAATCGTAGCCGGCACCACGATCGGCGCAGGAATGTTGGCGATGCCACTGGCATCCGCAGGCGTCGGTTTTGGCGTTACCGTGCTGCTGCTGGCTGGTCTATGGGCGCTGATGTGCTATACCGCCCTGCTGCTGCTGGAAGTCTACCAGCACGTCCCTGCCGACACGGGCCTCGGAACGCTGGCATTACGCTATCTCGGCCGCTACGGCCAATGGGCGACCGGTTTTAGCATGATGTTCCTGATGTATGCGCTGACCGCAGCCTACATCAGCGGCGCGGGCGAACTGCTGGCCTCCAGCCTGAGTCAGTGGTTCAGTATGGATATGCCGCCATCGCTCGGCGTTCTGCTGTTTACCGCCGTCGGCGGTCTGGTGATTTGTATCGGCACTTCGCTGGTCGATCTGTTTAACCGCTTCCTGTTCAGCGCCAAAATTATCTTTTTGGTCATCATGCTGATATTGCTGCTGCCGCACATTCATAAAATCAATCTGCTAACGCTACCGCTGGAACAAGGTCTGGCCCTCTCCGCCATCCCGGTGATTTTCACCTCTTTCGGTTTTCACGGCAGCGTGCCGAGTATTGTCAGCTACATGAACGGCGATATTCGTAAACTGCGCGGCGTTTTTGTTATCGGCAGCGCCATCCCGCTGGTTGCCTATCTGTTCTGGCAGCTTGCCACGCTCGGCAGCATTGACTCACCGGTGTTTAGCGCACTGATGGAGCAACACACCGGCCTGAACGGTCTGCTGCTGGCCATTCGTGAAGTGGTGGCCTCACCGCACGTTGAACTCGCGGTGCATCTGTTCGCCGATCTGGCGCTGGCAACTTCGTTCCTCGGCGTCGCCTTAGGGCTGTTTGATTACCTGGCCGACCTGTTCCAGCGCAAAAACAGCGTGCGCGGACGACTGCAAACCGGGGCTATCACCTTCCTGCCACCGCTGGCCTTCGCACTGTTTTACCCACGCGGGTTCGTGATGGCGCTCGGCTATGCGGGCGTAGCGCTGGCGGTGCTGGCATTGATCATTCCGTCACTGCTAACGATGCAAAGCCGTAAGCATCACCCGGAAGGGGGATACCGTGTTGCGGGCGGCAAGCCGGTGCTGTGGCTGGTCTTTGCTTGCGGGATTGCGGTGATTTTGATTCAGGCGGGGATTGCGACGGGGCTGTTACCGTCAGTAGGCTAAGAACTTCGTAGCCCGGCAGAGCTTCGCGATGCCGGGAGATTTCCCGGAGTCGGCGTAAACGCCTCGTCCGGGCTACCGCATTATTTCGCTAAGCAACACTGCTTATATTTCTTGCCGCTGCCGCAAGGACATGGGTCGTTACGTCCCACTTTCTGCTCATTTTTAATCGGCTGTTTAACTGGCGCTTCTTTTGGATTGTCCATCCAGTAGTCGAACAGCGCCAGCGCTGCCGGGCTGATGCGGTCGATGCTGTCGAGATACTGTTCGGCGGTGAAGGCACCCAGCGCCGTCGTTTTCTCTTCGTCACCGTGCAGGGCAATCGCGTCAAACGCCGCCTGCTGTGCTTCCGGCAGGCCGGACCAATCGGTCAGCGCCACGCCGCGCAGGTAGCCGTAACACCACTCTTCAACGATGGTCAGCTCCTGGCCCTCTTCTTCACGGGTACCAAACAGCGGTTCAAACTGATCCGGGTAGTCATTGAGGCGGTCAGCGATGTCGCTCATATGCTGCAGCGTCAGGTTAACGAAACGGTCACGTTCGCGGTCGGTTGCCCAGTGCGGCACGTGGTCGGCCCCACCCCATACGGCGAACATCCACTCGGCGGGTTCAATCTCCAGTGGAGACGACAAAATCGCCGTCAGCATGCCGTCCAGTTCAGACACATCAATAATTGACGCATCGGTAGCATACTTTGCAATTGTCTCGTCCAGCCATTCCAGTTCGCTTTCGGTTAACGGTCCCGTTTTCATACTCTTTCTCTATCGTTGTTGATGAGGCATATCATTTGAGGCGCAATGATGCAGGAGTTTGGCGTTGAACTCCAGCGTCATTACCCTTTCCCCGGCGACATTACGCCGCCGCCAGCACGCTACGCCCCGCCCAGATATGCTTTGCGCACCTCCTGATTACCGAGCAGCTCTTCACCGCTGCCGGTCAGGCGAATCTGGCCGTTGACCATTACGTACCCGCGGTCTGAAAGCTTCAGCGCATGGTGGGCGTTCTGCTCCACGAGAAAAATCGTCATACCATTGCGCGCCAGCTCACGCAGCGTCTGAAAAATTTGCTTAACCACAATCGGCGCGAGCCCAAGACTCGGTTCGTCCAGCAGTAGCAACTTCGGGCGGCTCATCAGCGCGCGGGCAATCGCCAGCATCTGCTGTTCACCGCCGGACATGGTCATTGCCCGCTGCTTGCGCCGCTCTTTTAAACGCGGAAAGAGATCGAACATGGTTTGCAGGTCTTCCGTCGCATACTGTGTTCCCACCGGGATGGTGCCCATCAGCAGGTTCTCTTCGACGGTCATATCGGGGAAAATACGTCTCCCCTCCGGCGCCTGCGCAATGCCCCCCGAGGCGACGTAATGAGTCGATTTATGGCTGATATCGTCCCCGCAGAAGAGAATTTGCCCGCTGCGAATGCGTGGCTGGCCGAATATCGACATTAACAGGGTGGATTTCCCCGCCCCGTTGGCGCCAATCAGCGAGACGGTTTCGCCTTTATTGACCTGTAAAGAGACCTGTTTTAGCGCCTGAATCACGCCATAAAACACGTCAACCTCACGAAACTCCAGCATCGCTTCGCTCATAGGTTCACCTCGTCTTCGCTGGTGCCCAGATACGCCGCAATTACCTTTTCATCGTTCTGAATTTGCTCAGCCCTTCCCTGCGCAATCACGTCGCCGTGGTCGAGTACGATAATGTTGTCCGATATTTCCATCACCATCCCCATATCGTGTTCAATCAGCAGCACCGTTATCGCGTGGTGTTCGCGCAGGAAGCGGATAATCTTGCTAAGCGCCCGGGTTTCAACCGGATTCAAACCCGCCGCCGGTTCATCGAGGCAAATCATCTCTGGCCCGGTACACATGGCGCGGGCGATTTCGAGGCGACGCTGTTGGCCGTAAGACATTTCGCCCGCCAGACGGTTGGCGCAGTCCACCAGATCCACCACCTCCAGCCAGTAGAAGGCGCGATCCAGCGCATCGCTTTCAGCTCGCCGATAGGCAGGCGTGTTGAGCACCCCAGCAATCAGGTTACGGTTGACCTGCATATGCTGCGCCACCAGCAGGTTTTCAATCACCGACATTTCGCGGAACAAGCGGATGTTCTGGAACGTTCGCGCTAATCCCGCCCGGTTCACCAGATGAGTACCACCAAACATTTTGTAGAACAGCCGCTGGCCGAACTGCGCCGGGTTAATCCAGTCGCCAGGCTGGAACTTCTGCCCGAGGATCTGAATCACGTTGGTGGTTTTATTGCGGGTATTGAACAGAATGTTGCCGCCGGAGGCTTTATAAAAGCCGGTCAGGCAGTTAAACACCGTGGTTTTCCCCGCGCCGTTCGGGCCTATCAGCGCGGTGATTGACCCGCGTTTAACCTCAAGGTTGACGTCGTTCAGCGCCTTGATGCCGCCAAAATGCATCATTAAGTGCTCGACGCTCAGAATCACGTCCTGGCTCATGGCGCGACTCCTTTACGTACGGCAAAACCGCTGCGGTTAATGCGAATCAGGCCACGCGGCCGCCAGATCATCATCACCACCATCAATATGCCAAACAGCAGCACGCGGTATTCAGCAAAGCTGCGCAGCAGCTCCGGGGTGACGGTTAACACAAATGCCGCCAGCACCACGCCGATGGTCGAGCCCATACCGCCCAGTACGACGATGGCGAGAATTAACGCTGACTCAAAGAAAGTGAACGAGGTCGGGTTGACGAATCCCTGATAGGTCGCGAAGAACACCCCGGCGATACCCGCCGTGGACGCGCCAAGCGTAAACGCCGACAGCTTCACCAGCACATGGTTAAGCCCCATTGAACGGCAGGCAATTTCATCTTCACGCAGCGCTTCCCACGCGCGGCCAATCGGCATTCGCGTCAGGCGATGTTTGATGTACAGCACCAGCAACACGACCAGAACCAGCACCGCATAGATAAAGATAAACTTGAGGTTAGGGTTATAGGTGAGATGGAAAAACTCGTGGAACGGTACCCCGCCCTCTTTAGCCCGACGGCCAAACTCCAGGCCGAAGAACGTTGGCGGCGGTGCCGATACGCCGTTCGGGCCGCCGGTAAAGCTCAGCCAGTTATTCAGCACCAGACGGATAATTTCCCCAAAGCCTAGCGTCACGATTGCCAGATAGTCACCGTGCATTCGCAGCACCGGGAAGCCAAGCAGCGCGCCTGCGGCGGCGGCCATTAGCGCCGCAATAGGCAGCATCGACCAGAACCCGAGTCCCAGATACTGATACCCCAGCGCCAGCCCGTAGGCACCAATGGCGTAGAAGGCGACGTAGCCCAGATCCAGCAGCCCCGCTAGCCCGACAACGATATTCAGCCCCAGACCGAGCAGCACGTAGATAAGCCCGAGAATAGCCACCGTCAGCACATATTTTGTCGCCACGAACGGGAAGCAAACCGCCAGCGCCAGTATCAGCGGGATAACCCAGCGCAGGCTGCTTTTATAGTCCGGCGAGCGCACGTATACCCCGGAGCTATCACCTTCAAAGCGGGCGCTAAAGCGCCTGCCAAACGCGGTCATCGACAGCGCGCTTAAGGCAAAGCGCCCGATCATCACCGCTGCGACAATCCACACCAGCCGCTGGCCGTTAAAGTTGAAGCTGTAACCGTCCAGCACCACGCCCACGATGGGGCCAAAGATAATCAGCGCCACCAGGCCTGCGAAAATCATATCCAGCACGCAGCGCTTAAGAGAAAAACCGTCGTGTACGGCCGTTGAATGCGTCATGTTCGGCTCCTACACTTTGGCGACAATCGGGCGGCCAAGCAGCCCCTGCGGACGGAAAATCAGAATGACCACCAGCAGACCAAAGGAGAAGACGTCCTTATAGTCGGTGTTCACCAGCCCCGAGAATTGCGCTTCAGCGACGCCAAGCAGCAGCCCACCGAGCATCGCCCCCGGCAGCGAACCAATGCCGCCCAACACCGCGGCGGTAAAGGCCTTAATGCCGATAATAAACCCAGCATAGAAATCAAAGGTGCCGTAGTTCATGGTGATAAGCACCCCGGCCAGCCCCGCCATTGCCGCGCCAATAACGAACACCAGCGAGATGATCCGGTCGGTGTTAATCCCCAGAATCGAGGCCATTTTGCGGTCCTGTTGTACCGCGCGGCACATACGCCCAAGGCGGGTATGACCGATTATCCAGGTCAGCAGCAGCATGCCAGCAAACGAGGCCAACAGAATGAAGATTTTGGTATAGGTTATCTGTACAAAACCTTCGCCGATATGCAGACGCAGCACGCCGTCGAGCATCGTCGGTACGCCCTGTTGACGTGGCCCCTGGCTGATTTGCGCGTAGTTTTGCAGGATGAGCGACATCCCGATAGCGGAAATCAGCGGCGCCAGGCGCGTCGAGTTGCGCAGCGGCTTGTAGGCGATGCGTTCAATCGTCCAGCCATAAACCCCCGTTACCACGATGGTAAACACCAGCGTGCCAAGGATCAGCAGTGGAAAAGAGTGCAGACCAAAAAAGGAGAGCAGCGCCAGACCGATGGCGCAGAGATAGGCCGATATCATATACACTTCGCCGTGCGCGAAGTTAATCATGCCGATAATGCCGTAAACCATGGTGTAACCAATGGCTATCAATCCGTAGACGGAACCTAGCGTCAATCCATTGACTAACTGTTGCAGGAAGAATGTCTCCATCATCGCTCACTCATGTTGTGTCATCTATTATTGAGCGCCGGGATGGGAGCATCCCGGCGCTGAGCGTGATTCCGTCTCGTTATTCGACTTCCTTGTACTTGCCCTGGTCATCCCATTGGTAGACCACGTAATCAGAGACTTTCAGGTCACCTTTGCTGTCCCAGGCTTTTTTGCCCATCACCGTTTCAACCGGGTTTGCTTTCAACCAGGCGCTGGCTTTCGCAGAATCGGCACCGCCGGTCGCTTTGAACGCAGCCGCAATGGCCTGAATAGAGGCGTAGGAGTAGAGGGTGTAGCCTTCCGGCTCAAATTTATTGGCACGGAATTTCTCGATAACCGCTTTGCCGTCCGGGATCAAGCGAGGGTCTTTACCGAAGGTCATATAGATACCCTTGGTATACTGTGGTCCACCCGCGGCGGTAACCATCTCTTCGTTGACGATGCAGTCGCCGGAGAAGAATTTCGCCTGCACGCCCTGCTCACGCATCTGACGTACCAGCGGGCCTGCTTCCGGGTGACAGCCACCGAAGAACACCACGTCCGGTTTCTGTGCGCCAATCTTGGTCACGAGGGCGTTAAAGTCTTTTTCCCCACGCGACAGACCTTCGTACATCACATCCTTCACGCCACGCTTCGCGAGCGCCGCGCGGGTAGCATCGGCCAGGCCCTGACCGTAGGTGTCTTTATCGTGGATGATCACCACGCGCTTAGCCTTCAGCTTATCAATAATGAAATCGCTGGCGACGCCACCCTGCTGGTCATCACGGCCGCACATGCGGAACATGTCGTTCATTCCACGTTCAGTGATAAGCGGGTTGGTAGAGCCCGGGGTAATAGCCAGCACGCCAGCGTCGTTATAGACCTCTGATGCAGGCATAGTGGAAGAAGAGCAGAAATGGCCAACCACGGCCTGTACTTTGTCCTGATCGACCAGGCGGTTTGCAACCGATACGGCTTGTTTAGGTTCACAGGCATCATCGCCCTGCACCAGCTTAATTTTCTCGCCGTTTATCCCACCGGCAGCGTTGATATCTGCTGCAGCCTGGGTGGCACCATGCCAGTATTGATCGCCATAGGTGGCGTTAGGGCCTGTAAAAGGTCCCGCAACACCGATTACGATATCGGCCTGGGCGGAAAACGCCGTCACCAGACACCCTGCCAACACAATAGAAAGCGGACTTCTTATTAATTTCAGCGACATTATTATCTACCTTAGCAAAAGAGGTTTATGCATAACGGTGTGAAGCCGAGCCACCGGCGCACGCGCCGGACAAACGACATCCTGACAATATCCTGCTGATAACGGCGAGGTTTCCTTACGCTTTTCAGGCCAAATCATTAAGCAAAATGGCTGCCAACTTTACGCAGCCATGCCCCGATTTTGACAATTTTGAGTATAGAGTGCGTGGATAAGGCCTCTGCCTCGCTGCGGTGAAATTACAGCGGGGATCACATCTCCTTAACAATAAAGTACATAAATAATGCAATAGTCACGCTTTGTGCATTTTTGTAGCAAAATGGGCGGGTTGTGTTAGCTGATGGTGCAAGGCGGGATATTTGATGGAGCAATGGCCATAAGAGCATTCAGCCTCATCCGTTGTCTTCCCGTTACAGCATTCACGTGTATCTTCGTTGATTCCGGAGCTTTTCTTGTTCTACGCTAATAGAAAGTACACGAAGGCATGAATCCAGATGCATTTTGCATCCACAACCAAATGTTCTAATATTCTGTTTTTACAAATAATGGCGTGAAAAATGATGACGATAACCGAGGCCGATAAGCAGATCCTGTCCGTTTTTGACTTTGACGGAACGCTGACCCGGCACGATAGCTTTATTCCTTTTTTAAAATTTGCTTTCGGCCGTCGTCAGTTTGCCCGCAAGATGCTGCGCCTCGTGATCCCCACATTGCAGTGCTTCCGTCGCCGCCTCACCCGCGACGAGCTCAAGGAAGTGTTAATCACCACCTTCCTTGCTGGCCGTGATGAAAAATGGGTTCAGGAAAAAGCAGAAGCCTACTGTCTGAAATCGTGGAAAAAGCTGATGCGTCCGGCTGGGCTTCTGGCGGTTGCCGCCGAGATCTCAACCGGTGCCGAAGTGACGCTATGCTCCGCTTCGCCGATGATTGTCCTGCGACCTTTTGCCGACAGGTTGGGGATTAAGCTGATTGGTACAGAGCTCGAAAGCAAAGACGGCGTCCTGACGGGGCGGATCGTCGGTCATAACTGCCGGTGTATTCATAAGATTAACCGCCTTGAAGCAGTTTACGGCCCGCTCAATCAGTATCATATCCGCGCATGGGGCGATACGCGTGGAGACTATGAACTGTTGGCTACGGCCAGTGATGCTCACTGGCAGCATTTCCAATCAAGCTGGTCGCGTAAGAAAAATCCAATCGCGCGGTTTCGCAGCGAGTTTATGAAAGAGTTAACCTGATTGATCCCCGGTGGAATCACCGGGGCGCAATTTATCCGTTCTTTTGGTCTTCGCCCGATTTTTCCGGGAACAGCACGCTGGCAAGGATACCCAACGCCAGCACGCTCAGTACCACATAAAGACTGGTCGTCGCACTCAGGCTGTAACCGTGGTGCCAGATATGGTCAGTGGCGTTCAGCCCAAGCTTAACCGCAATAAAGAACAGCAGCAGAATGATTGCCTTCTCCAGATGCACCAGATACTGCTTCAGCGCCTCGAGAACAAAGTAAAGGGTACGTAGGCCGAGGATGGCGAACATCATTGCGCTATAGACAATCAGAGGCTCGCGGCTCACGGCGATGATCGCAGGCACAGAGTCAAAGGCGAACATCACATCAGACAACTCAACGACCGCAACGCACAGCAGTAACGGCGTGGCATAACGCGCGGCTTTTGCCCCGCGTCCAATCGCCACATCACGGTTTTCCGGCTTAGCCAGTTCCTCATCAACTTCTTGCTGATTCAGCAGGAAAGCGTGCCCTTTCAGTTTCGACCAGATAGGAAAGAACCGTTTTACGAGGCGGTAGGCCAGATGCTGTGAGTAGTCCTGAATTTCATCGCTCTCATCTTTGCTTTTGAGCATCATCACCGCCGTCCACGCCACGATCAGCGCAAA
The DNA here is from genome assembly GCF_902485085.1 of uncultured Kluyvera sp. Classification (NCBI taxonomy): domain Bacteria; kingdom Pseudomonadati; phylum Pseudomonadota; class Gammaproteobacteria; order Enterobacterales; family Enterobacteriaceae; genus Kluyvera; species uncultured Kluyvera sp. The sequence continues at coordinate 2,434 of NZ_CABTJS010000086.1, read as the reverse complement.
CACCACTTCGACGTACGGTCCGAGGCTAAGCAAGCCGGTACCAATAGCGACAAAAATGCCGCGAAATACAATCGCTCCAATAATCCCCCAGTAGAGCACACGGTGTCGGAAACGGTCTGGAATCGCAAACCAGGAGAAGATAGCCATCATGACAAACAGGTTATCAACCGAAAGTACCTTTTCAAGCGCGTACCCGGTGATAAACAGGCTCGCGACTTCGGCTCCGTGGTGAACATATAAGAAACTGGCGAAGACCATGGCCACAATGACCCAGAAAACGGACCAAAGCGCCGCGCTTTTCAGCGATATCGGTTTGTCATGGCGATGCATAAACAGATCGATGGCGATGGCCCCTACGGATAACGCAACAAATACCAGAACCGTTTCGGCTGGAAAACCAATGTGTGTGGAGTCCATTATTTATTCCTGAACGATATCAGTCCACGGGAGCATCCCGCTGGGAAAATCCTGATAAGCATAACGCAGCTTTATGATTTTACCCGTGCGATTTTAATATGAAAATCAATGCCTGGAACGCAATTCGAACCCGCCAGCGTAAACGCTCATTGTCCCCGTTGTCAGTCCGCTCAGGTTTGCCTTCCTGGTCGCAACCTAACGTTAAAAGCGCTGTTGTTGACGCACAACCACATCGTTTATAGCAATATCCCGCCTTCCAGGTTGGCATTCGTTGTTATCAGGATTACCCTAAACTAAGCGGTGATACCTGTTGTCACGGTTCACCTTCTGCAAGTGTTGATTTACACGAGAGAACGCTATGGAATTAAAGGATTATTACGCCATTATGGGCGTGAAACCGACAGACGATCTCAAGACAATCAAGACCGCCTATCGTCGACTCGCCCGTAAATACCATCCTGATGTCAGTAAAGAGACTGACGCGGAGGCCCGATTTAAAGAGGTTGCTGAAGCCTGGGAAGTACTGAGTGATGAGCAGCGACGCGCCGAGTACGACCAGCTGTGGCAGCACCGTAACGATCCACAGTTCAGCCGTCAATTCCAGCAAGGAGAGAATCAAAGCTACAGTGCCGAAGATTTCGACGATATCTTCTCCTCCATTTTTGGTCAGCATGCGCGCCAGCGCCCTGCCAGCCGCGGGCACGACATCGAAATTGAAGTTGCCGTATTCCTCGAAGAAACGCTTACTGAGCATAGCCGCACTATCAGTTACAACCTGCCGGTCTACAATGCATTTGGCATGGTTGAACGTGAAATTCCCAAAACGCTAAATGTGAAAATTCCGGCTGGTGTCGGTAACGGCCAGCGTATCCGTCTGAAAGGCCAGGGTACCCCCGGCGAAAACGGTGGGCCAAACGGTGACTTGTGGCTGGTTATCCATATTGCGCCGCATCCGCTGTTCGATATAGTTAATCAGGATCTGGAAGTGGTTGTTCCCCTGGCTCCATGGGAAGCCGCGTTGGGCGCGAAAGTTACCGTTCCGACGCTAAAAGAGAGCATCCTGCTGACCATTCCGGCGGGAAGCCAGGCCGGGCAGCGACTACGCATTAAGGGCAAGGGTCTGGTAAGTAAAAAACATACCGGCGATTTGTATGCGGTGATCAAAATAGTCATGCCGCCAAAACCTGACGATACCAGCGCCGCCCTGTGGCAACAGCTTGCGGATGCACAAAAGTTCTTTGATCCGCGCAAAGAGTGGGGGAAAGCATAATGGCTAACGTCACCGTCAACTTTACCATTACCGAATTTTGTCTGTACACCGGTGTATCAGAAGAGGAGCTCCATGAGATTGTCGGCTTAGGGGTGATTGAGCCTCATGAAAACGAGACGTTTGACGACCATGCGCTGACCGTAATGCGTCGCGCGGTGCGCCTGCGTCAGGAGCTGGAACTTGACTGGCCGGGAATTGCCGTTGCGCTAACGTTGCTGGAAGAGAATGCGCGGTTGCGTCAGGAAAACCGCCTGCTTCGCCAGCGGCTGTCTCGCTTTATCAGTCATCCTTAGTGTGCCAGGGCCTGCAGCGGGCTGGCCCTTTTATTATCCCCAACCCGCTCTTTATTACATTGCTGAGCAGATGGCATACCGTCGGCGATAAGAATTATTTCAAACAATAAGACAGGTGTGCCGGAGTTTACTGGCTTCAACCAGCCATGTTATCAGCAAATAATACACCCAGCGGACAGAGCGACCACTAAATCCGCGCCACCACCGGAAAACGGACAAAGCGGTCAGGTTCTCTATGCTAGAGGCGATACGTTCGATTCGGCATTGACAGGCTGAAGATTGCAACTCATTACACTTAGTGAGCACAAGATATGAACAGAGCGTGAATTGCAGGCACAAAAAAACCACCCGTAGGTGGTTTCACGACACTGCTTATTGCTTTGATTATTCTTCTGTTTCCCATGGTAGCCGGAGTGGGACTTGAACCCACACAGCGCGAACGCCGAGGGATTTT
>NZ_CABTJS010000085.1:0-15038 GCF_902485085.1 uncultured Kluyvera sp. | reverse complement strand
TCCACGATTGGTTGCATTTCGTTAAATGCTTTCAGTGCAGTAGCTTTGTCGCCAGCTTCGATAGCTGCGTATACTTTCTTGATGAAAGTACGCATCATAGAGCGACGGCTAGCGTTGTGTTTGCGAGCCTTTTCAGACTGAACGGCGCGCTTCTTAGCTGATTTGATATTAGCCAAGGCCAACTCCCAAATGTGTTCTATATGGACAATTCAAAGGCCGAGGAATATGCCCGTTTAGCCTTCTTTTGTCAATGGATTTGTGCAAATAAGCGCCGTTAATTTGACAACGCTGCATTACGTATTGATGGCGCAGGATTCTACCAGCTTGTGGGCAACGAATACAGTCTTTCTGGCACAAAAATCACGCATGTCGGCCATATTTTCTTACCTTTCCAGCGGATGCTGATGAAAACATTCCTTCTTTCCGCCGTCAGGCGTAATCGCGGGTTAACGTGGCGGGTTGTACAAGGTATACTCTGACGATTTTCACTCTTTTGAGCCAGACATGAAGCTGATACGCGGCATACATAATCTCAGTCAGGCACCACATGGGTGCGTACTGACCATTGGTAATTTCGACGGTGTGCATCGCGGGCATCAGGCGTTGCTGCAAGGCTTACGTGCCGAGGGCAGAGCGCGCGGTTTGCCTGTGGTGGTGATGATTTTCGAACCGCAGCCGCTGGAGCTTTTCGCGGCTGACAAGGCCCCTGCCCGCTTGACGCGGCTGCGTGAAAAATTGCGTTATCTGGCCGAGAGTGGAGTGGACTACGTCCTCTGCGTGCGCTTTGACCGTCGCTTTGCGGCGCTGACCGCGCAGGACTTTATCAGCGAACTGCTGGTGAAGCGCCTGGGGGTGCAGTTCCTCGCCGTCGGCGATGATTTCCGCTTCGGCGCTGGTCGTCAGGGCGATTTCTTGTTATTACAGAAGGCTGGCGCAGAGTTTGGTTTCGATATCACCAGTACCGAAACCTTCTGCCACGGTGGCGTGCGCATCAGCAGCACCGCAGTGCGTCAGGCGCTGGCTGAGGATAACCTCGAACAGGCCGAAAGCCTTCTGGGCCATCCGTTTATCATCTCCGGGCGCGTGGTGCACGGTGATGAGCTAGGCCGAACCATTGGTTTCCCGACGGCGAATTTACCGCTGCGTCGTCAGGTGTCCCCGGTAAAAGGGGTCTATGCGGTGGAAGTGATGGGGCTGGGTGATAAGCCCCTGCCGGGCGTGGCGAACATTGGTACGCGCCCGACCGTTGCTGGCGTTCGTCAGCAGCTAGAAGTGCATTTGCTCGACGTTGTAATGGACCTTTACGGTCGCCATATAGATGTAGTACTGCGTAAAAAAATACGCAACGAACAGCGATTCGCCTCGCTGGATGAACTAAAAGCGCAGATTGCGCGTGATGAATTAACGGCCCGCGAGTTTTTTGGGCTTTCAAACCCGGCTTAAATGCCTACGTAAATATACGGAACCGAGAATCTGATGAGTGACTATAAATCAACCCTGAATTTGCCGGAAACAGGGTTCCCGATGCGCGGCGATCTCGCCAAGCGCGAACCGGGAATGCTGGCGCGTTGGACTGATGATGACCTGTACGGCATCATTCGTGCAGCCAAAAAAGGCAAAAAAACGTTCATTCTGCATGATGGCCCTCCATATGCGAACGGCAACATTCATATTGGTCACTCGGTTAACAAGATTCTGAAAGACATTATCGTGAAGTCCAAAGGACTTTCCGGTTATGACTCTCCGTACGTGCCTGGCTGGGACTGCCACGGCCTGCCTATCGAGCTGAAAGTTGAGCAGGAGTTTGGCAAGCCGGGTGAGAAATTTACCGCTGCCGAATTCCGCGCCAAGTGCCGCGAATACGCCGCAACTCAGGTTGATGGTCAACGTACCGACTTCATCCGTCTGGGCGTGCTGGGCGACTGGCAGAAGCCATACCTGACCATGGACTTCAAAACCGAAGCCAACATCATTCGTGCGCTGGGCAAAATCGTTGCTAACGGCCACCTGCACAAAGGTGCGAAGCCAGTGCACTGGTGCGTTGACTGCCGTTCTGCGCTGGCAGAAGCGGAAGTTGAGTATTACGACAAAACCTCCCCGTCTATCGACGTGGCGTTCCACGCAGCCGATCAGGATGCGGTAAAAGCGAAATTTGGCGCCGCCAACGTGACCGGCCCAATCTCGCTGGTTATCTGGACCACTACCCCGTGGACCCTGCCAGCGAACCGCGCTATCTCTCTGGCGCCTGATTTCGACTATGCGCTGGTGCAGGTAGACGGCCAGGCGCTGATTCTGGCAAGCGACCTCGTTGAGAGCGTAATGAAGCGCATCGGCGTGAGCGACTACACCATTCTGGGCACCGTCAAAGGCGCCGAGCTGGAACTGCTGCGCTTCACCCATCCGTTCATGGGCTTCGACGTTCCAGCTATTCTGGGCGACCACGTGACGCTGGATGCCGGTACCGGTGCGGTACATACCGCCGGTGGCCACGGCCCTGACGACTACGTGATCAGCCAAAAATACGGTCTGGAAATTGCTAACCCGGTTGGCCCTGATGGCGCTTATCTGGCGGGCACCTACCCAGAACTGGACGGTGTGAACGTCTTCAAAGCTAACGACAAAATCGTTGCGCTGCTGACTGAAAAAGGCGCGCTGCTGCACGTCGAAAAAATGCAGCACAGCTACCCATGCTGCTGGCGTCACAAGTCACCGATCATCTTCCGTGCGACCCCGCAGTGGTTCGTCAGCATGGATAAAAAAGGCCTGCGTATTCAGTCTCTCAAAGAGATCGACCGCATTGAGCAGGAAGGCCTGGCGAAAGAAGATCTGAGCGGCTGGATCCCGGCCTGGGGTAAAGCACGTATCGAATCCATGGTCGCAAACCGTCCTGACTGGTGTATCTCCCGTCAGCGTACCTGGGGCGTACCAATGGCGCTGTTCGTGCATAAAGACACCGAAGAGCTGCACCCGCGCACCACCGAGCTGATGGAAGCGGTAGCCAAGTACGTTGAGAAAGACGGTATTCAGGCGTGGTGGGATCTCGACCCGCGTGAAATCCTCGGCGACGACGCAGACAACTACGTAAAAGTGCCAGATACCCTGGACGTGTGGTTCGACTCCGGTTCAACCAGCTACTCCGTTGTGGATGCGCGCCCTGAGTTCGGCGGTCATTCTGCGGACATGTATCTGGAAGGTTCTGACCAGCACCGTGGCTGGTTCATGTCCTCCCTGATGATTAGCGTTGCCATGAAAGGCAAAGCGCCGTATCGCCAGGTACTGACCCACGGCTTCACCGTCGATGGTCAGGGCCGTAAGATGTCTAAATCTATCGGTAACACCGTTTCTCCGCAGGACGTGATGAACAAACTGGGCGCGGATATCCTGCGTCTGTGGGTGGCATCAACCGACTACACCGGTGAAATGGCGGTATCGGATGAAATCCTGAAACGTGCTGCCGACAGCTATCGTCGTATCCGTAACACCGCGCGCTTCCTGCTGGCGAACCTTAACGGTTTCGATCCGCTGAAAGACATGGTGAAACCGGAAGATATGGTGGTGCTGGATCGTTGGGCCGTAGGTTGCGCTCAGGAAGCGCAGGCTGACATCATGAAAGCCTACGAATCCTATGACTTCCACGAAGTGGTACAGCGCCTGATGCGCTTCTGCTCCGTCGAAATGGGCTCGTTCTACCTCGACATCATCAAAGACCGCCAGTACACCGCGAAAGCGGACAGCGTGGCGCGTCGTAGCTGCCAGACTGCGCTGTACCATATCGCAGAAGCGCTGGTTCGCTGGATGGCGCCAATCATGTCCTTCACCGCTGACGAAATCTGGGGCTACCTGCCAGGTAACCGCGAGAAGTATGTCTTCACCGGCGAGTGGTACGAAGGTCTGTTTGGCCTGGCCGACAGCGAAGCGATGAACGATGCGTTCTGGGAAGAACTGCTGCAGGTTCGTGGCGAAGTGAACAAGGTCATCGAGCAGGCGCGTGCTGATAAGAAAGTCGGTGGTTCTCTGGAAGCGGCAGTGACCCTGTACGCCCAGCCGGAACTGGCGGCCAAGCTGAACGCGCTCGGCGACGAATTACGATTTGTCCTGTTGACCTCCGGGGCGACCGTTGCGGATTATGAAGCGGCAACCGCTGATGCCCAGCAGAGCGAACTGCTGAAAGGGCTGAAAGTGGCGCTTAATAAAGCCGAAGGCGAGAAGTGCCCGCGTTGCTGGCACTACACTCAGGACGTCGGTAAGGTGGCGGAACACGCAGAAATTTGCGGACGCTGTGTGAGCAACGTGGCCGGTGACGGCGAAAAACGTAAGTTTGCCTGATGAGTAAATCGATTTGTTCAACAGGGCTACGCTGGCTGTGGCTGGTTGTAGCCGTGCTGATTATCGATCTGGGCAGCAAATACCTGATCCTCCAGAACTTTGCTCTGGGGGAGACGGTTTCGCTGTTCCCGTCGCTTAATCTGCATTATGCGCGTAACTATGGCGCGGCGTTTAGCTTCCTGGCCGACAGCGGCGGTTGGCAGCGCTGGTTCTTTGCGGGTATCGCTATCGGTATCTGTATTGCGCTGGCGGTGCTGATGTATCGCTCTAAGGCCACGCAAAAGCTGAACAACATTGCCTACGCGCTGATTATTGGCGGCGCGCTGGGTAACCTGTTCGACCGTCTGTGGCACGGCTTCGTTGTCGACATGATCGATTTCTACGTCGGCGACTGGCACTTTGCCACCTTCAACCTGGCCGATACCGCAATCTGTATCGGTGCAGCGCTGATCGTGCTGGAAGGTTTCCTGCCGAAAAAGCAGGCGTAATCAAATAAGCGCAGTCTGTAGCCCGGCCGAGCGTAGCGACGCCGGGGAATTACAGGCTACGCTATCTAATAACAATAATCGTCATTCCAATGTCGTAAGATAAAAGGCTGTCCCTGCATGTCTGATTCGATTCAAAGTAATAGCGCAGTGCTGGTGCACTTCACGCTGAAACTGGACGATGGCTCTACCGCTGAGTCGACCCGTAACAACGGCAAACCGGCGCTGTTTCGTCTGGGCGATGCCTCCCTGTCTGAAGGGCTGGAGCAGCATCTTCTCGGCCTGAAGGCCGGGGACAAAAAATCCTTCTCCCTGGAGCCTGACGCGGCGTTTGGTATTTCGACGCCAGATCTTATCCAGTATTTCTCTCGCCGCGAATTTATGGATGCGGGCGAACCGGAAATCGGCGCTATCATGCTGTTCACCGCAATGGACGGCAGCGAGATGCCGGGCGTGATCCGCGAGATTAACGGTGATTCCATCACGGTTGATTTCAACCACCCGCTGGCGGGCCATACCGTTCATTTTGATATTGAAGTACTGGAAGTCGATCCGGTACTGGAGGCGTAACATGCAGATCCTGTTGGCCAACCCACGCGGCTTTTGTGCAGGCGTTGACCGCGCTATCAGCATTGTTGAAAATGCGCTCGCCATTTATGGCGCGCCAATCTACGTTCGTCACGAAGTGGTGCATAACCGCTACGTGGTGGATAGCCTGCGCGCACGCGGCGCCATCTTTATCGAGCAGATTAGCGAAGTGCCGGATGGCGCTATCCTGATCTTCTCCGCCCACGGCGTTTCTCAGGCCGTGCGCAATGAAGCGAAAAGTCGCGACCTGACGGTCTTTGACGCGACCTGCCCGCTGGTCACCAAAGTACATATGGAAGTGGCGCGCGCCAGCCGTCGCGGCGAAGAGTCGATTCTTATCGGTCACGCCGGTCACCCGGAAGTCGAAGGCACCATGGGCCAGTACAGCAACCCGAAAGGGGGCATGTACCTCGTTGAGTCGCCGGAAGATGTACTTAAGCTGGCGGTGAAAGACGAGAGCAAGCTGTCGTTTATGACCCAGACCACGCTCTCGGTGGACGACACCTCCGACGTTATTGACGCGCTGCGTGACCGCTTCCCGAAGATCGTCGGCCCGCGCAAAGATGATATCTGCTACGCCACTACCAACCGCCAGGAAGCCGTGCGATCGCTCGCCCAGCAGGCGGACGTAGTGCTGGTTGTCGGTTCGAAGAACTCTTCCAACTCCAACCGTCTGGCCGAACTGGCGCAGCGGATGGGCAAAGCGGCCTATCTGATTGACGATGCGTCCGACATCCAGGAAGCCTGGGTAAAAGAAGCCACCTGCGTTGGCGTCACCGCCGGGGCATCCGCGCCGGATATTCTGGTGCAGAACGTTATTGCCCGCCTGCAATCATTGGGTGGCGGCGAAGCGATCACCCTTGAAGGCCGCGAAGAGAATATCGTCTTTGAGGTGCCGCGCGAGCTGCGTGTGGATGTTCGTGAAGTCGAGTAAATTAATTCTCCCGCAGATGTGAAAAAATGCCAGGCTTAACGTCTGGCATTTTTTATGGAGAAAACATGCGTCTGCCTATCTTCCTGGATACCGACCCCGGTATCGACGATGCCGCGGCGATTGCCGCCGCGCTGTTCGCCCCCGAGCTGGATCTCCAGCTGATGACCACCGTCGCCGGCAACGTCTCCGTCGAGAAAACGACCCGTAACGGCTTGCAGCTGCTGCATTTCTGGAATGCGGATGTGCCGCTGGCGCAGGGTGCGGCCGCGCCGCTGGTTCGCCCGCTGCGCGACGCGGCGTCGGTGCACGGCGAATCAGGCATGGAGGGCTATGATTTTGTCGAGCATAACCGCCAGCCGCTGGCAAAACCGGCGTTTCAGGCCATTCGCGATGCGCTGATGCTGTCACCGGAGCCGGTCACGCTGGTCGCCATTGGCCCGCTGACCAATATCGCGCTACTGCTGACGCAGTACCCTGAATGCCGCTTCAATATTCGTCGACTGGTGATTATGGGCGGTTCTGCCGGGCGCGGTAACTTCACGCCAAATGCCGAGTTTAATATCGCTATCGACCCGGAAGCGGCGGCGCTGGTGTTCCGCAGCGGCCTGGAGATTGTGATGTGTGGGCTGGACGTCACCAACCAGGCGACGCTCTCGCCGGAATATCTGGCCTCGTTGCCCGCGCTGAATAAAACCGGCGCCATGCTCCACGCGCTGTTCAGCCACTACCGCAGCGGCAGTATGCAGAGCGGCCTGCGCATGCACGACCTGTGCGCGATTGCCTGGCTGGCGCGTCCGGCGCTGTTTACCCTGCAAAGCTGCTACGTCGCCGTAGAAACTCAGGGGCAATATACCGCCGGGACAACGGTGGTGGACATCGAAGGGAAACTTGGGCAGCCAGCTAACGCGCAGGTGGCATTGGGGCTGGATGTCGAAGGCTTCCGCCAATGGGTTGCTGAGGTCTTTGCACTAGCGCCGTAATGGTGTTTAGCGATGATGCTGCGGTAGCTTCTCGCTCAAATAATCAATCATCGCCCGCATTCTGGCGGGCATATGTTGGTTACGCGTCCATAAGAGCCAGAGATCGCCGCTGTAGTCGCTGATAAACTCCCACTCTGGTAGCACTTGCACTATCTCACCGTTAGCCAGCGATTCCCGTGCGGTAAACAGCGGCAAGCTGCCGGTTTTTCACCGCATCCAGCCGCACGCCGGTATGGTTGGCGGCGTAGCGTCCGTGAGTTTGAATCGTCTCGCTTTTCTCACCGAGGCGGAATTTCCAGCGTGAATCGGCGGGCGTTTCACCAAGGCTGATACAGCAATGTTCGCGCAGCGCCTGAGGGGAATCGGGCGTGCCGTATCGGCGCAAATACGCCGGGGTTGCGCAAATCACGTGGCTTACCGGCATCAACGCTTTGCCATACAGACCGGGGGAGGGGGACTGGCTGATGCGTAGCGCCAGGTCGACGCCATCGTCAATCAAATCCATATAGCGGTCCTCAAGACGCAGGCACACGTCTACGTCCGGATAGCGCTCAAAAAATTCGGCCATCAGCGGGTGAATCACAAAACGTCCCACCGCTTTCGGTACGCTAACGGTCAATTTACCCTGTGCCACTTGCTGGCGGCTACTGCCAGAATCCATCGCCATTTGGGCCGCATTAAGCATCTCCTGAGCATGTTCGTACACCATCTTGCCGGTATCACTCAGCGCCAGCTTACGGGTGGTGCGGTGCAGCAACTTGCTGCCAAGCGCCCGCTCAAGACGGGACACGCTACGGCTTATCGCTGAAGGCGTTGCCCCGGTCGCTTTGGCCGCAGCGGTAAAGCTGCCCTGGTCGATAATCAACACGAAGGTGGCAAGGTCAGGTAGAAGATTAGGATTCATTTGTGCGTACCAGGCAAAGATGCATTGAGTGAGCGCAGGATTATCGACGCAGATAAAGTGAATATACTCTTCTCACCAAGAGGAGAACACTTATGACTGAACGTCTTTATTACACCAGCGATAACACTGAAGGCAGAGCTAACGTGCTGAGCTGTACGCCAGAGCCGGACGGGCGCTACGCGGTGGTGCTGGATAGCACCCTTTTTCACCCGCAGGGCGGTGGGCAGCCTGCGGACGCGGGCTGGATTGATAATCAACCGGTTGAGACGGTGCAGTCACGTGGTGACGAAGTGCTGCATATTGTGGCAAAACCGCTATCCGTCGGTGCCGTGAATCTGCGTGTGGACGCTGCGCTGCGGCAACTGCATGCCCGGCTGCATTCTGCGGGGCATCTGATTGGTCTGGCGGGAACGGAATACGGCTGGCATCCGGTGAAAGCGCACCATTGGCCCAATGAGGGGCGTATTACTTTCGCTGCCGGTGGAAACGGCACGCTGCCGGATGCGCCGTCGCTGCTGGCGAAAATCAGCGCCTGGCAGGCGGAAAATCTTGCCCGACAGGTGACCTTCGCCGACGGATTGCGGCAGGTTGGGTTTGGTCATCTCCCGGCTTACCCATGCGGAGGAACGCACGTTGCTCATCTTTCGGACATCGGGCCGGTGACGATTACCCAGGTGAAGCTGAAAAAGGGGCAGATGATCGTCAACTATACGCTCGAGGCGTAAAACGCACCTGGCGAAATTATCTTCGCGGATTCGCTGGCCAACGCTCGGTTTTCCCGTTGTTTTTCCATTGTCTCGCGCCATCCTGAGCGCGTTTGACTTCTTTCCTTTGCTGCGGCAATGATTCATCCTGCGGGATGAATCATGTCTTTTACTGATATTCCTCTCTGTTTATCATTAAATTCTAATTATCGGCGTTTTCGGCTGGCGACCCTGTTGTGGGCTGGTTACTCTGAAAACGATTTACGCAATTTTAACAAAAGAGAATAGCTATGCATGAAGCACAAATCCGCGTCGCCATTGCAGGCGCTGGCGGGCGCATGGGACGGCAGTTAATCCAGGCAACCCTGGCGATGGAAGGAGTTCAATTAGGGGCTGCGCTGGAGCGTGAAGGCTCTTCTTTACTGGGCAGCGATGCTGGTGAAATGGCGGGTGCTGGTCAATCTGGCGTCACCGTTCAGAGCAGCCTGGAAGCGGTAAAAGATGATTTTGACGTGTTCATCGATTTTACCCGTCCGGAAGGCACGCTGGCACATCTGGCGTTTTGCCGCCAGCATGGTAAAGGCATGGTCATTGGCACCACCGGCTTCGACGATGCCGGTAAGCAGGCCATTCGCGACGCTTCACAAGAGATTGCGATCGTTTTCGCGGCCAACTTTAGCGTCGGCGTTAACGTCATGCTTAAGCTGCTGGAGAAAGCGGCGAAAGTGATGGGCGACTATACCGATATCGAAATTATTGAAGCGCACCACCGCCATAAAGTGGATGCACCATCGGGTACGGCACTGGCGATGGGTGAAGCGATCGCCGGGGTGCTGGACAAAGATCTGAAAGACTGCGCAGTCTACTCGCGCGAAGGTTATACCGGTGAACGCGTACCGGGCACCATTGGTTTTGCTACCGTTCGCGCCGGGGACATTGTTGGTGAACACACTGCGATGTTTGCCGATATTGGCGAGCGTGTAGAGATTACGCATAAGGCTTCCAGCCGCATGACGTTTGCTAACGGTGCGGTAAGATCGGCTCAGTGGCTCAAGTCTAAGAAAAATGGTCTTTTTGATATGCGTGATGTGCTGAATTTGAATGAATTATAAGTATTTATTACCCATCGTGATGTGGTTATTGTAGTCATAATTACTTGATTACACAGGGCAATATTTTATTGCCCTTTATTTTGCCTTTTGTTTTATGATTCTGTTTTGAGTTTGGTGTTTTTATAAGTTATCTATCGAAAATGTGTTGGTTAAATGTAAATTTTGACCATCCGGTCTACTTTTTTATGCTCCCCGCTGAAATTTAACACTCTTCCTGCTCCGCAAGCGTTTTCTACAATGAGTTAGTTGATCTTTTTGATGGCTATCGCCTTGCTGTCACATCAGTGGCGCAAAATAATAATAAAAATTGTCCTTTAAGGTAGACATTTGCCGAGGCTGTCACTAGAATGCCGCCGTTTGCCAGAAATTCATCGGTAAGCAGATTTGCATTGATTTGTGCCATTGTTATGAATTAATATGCAAATAAAGCGAGTAAATATTCTCTGGAGGGTGTTTTGATTAAGTCAGCGCTATTGGTTCTGGAAGACGGAACCCAGTTTTACGGTCGGGCCATAGGGGCAACGGGTTCGGCGGTTGGGGAAGTCGTTTTCAATACTTCAATGACCGGTTATCAAGAAATCCTCACTGATCCTTCCTATTCTCGCCAAATCGTCACCCTTACTTATCCCCATATTGGTAATGTCGGCACCAACGCCGCCGATGAAGAGTCCTCTCAGGTTCACGCTCAGGGTCTGGTTATTCGCGACCTGCCGCTGATTGCCAGCAACTACCGCAACACCGAAGACCTCTCTTCTTACCTCAAACGGCATAACATCGTGGCGATTGCCGATATCGATACGCGTAAGCTGACGCGACTGCTGCGCGAGAAGGGCGCTCAGAACGGCTGCATCATCGCAGGCGATAATCTGGATGCTAAGCTGGCCTTAGAAAAAGCCAAAGCGTTTCCAGGCTTAAATGGGATGGACCTGGCAAAAGAAGTGACCACGGCTGAATCCTACAGCTGGACGCAGGGTAGCTGGACACTGGCGGGTGACCTGCCGGAAGCCAAGTCCGAAGAAGAGCTGCCGTTCCACGTCGTTGCCTACGATTTTGGCGCGAAGCGCAACATCCTGCGCATGCTGGTTGACCGCGGCTGCCGCCTGACGGTGGTACCGGCGAAGACCTCCGCCGAAGAAGTGCTGGCGATGAATCCAGACGGCGTGTTCCTGTCTAACGGCCCTGGCGACCCGGCGCCGTGCGACTACGCCATCGACGCGATTGAAAAATTCCTCCAGACCAACGTTCCGGTGTTTGGCATCTGCCTCGGCCATCAGCTGCTGGCGCTGGCGAGCGGTGCGAAGACCATCAAGATGAAATTTGGTCACCACGGTGGTAACCACCCGGTGAAAGACATGGACAAGAACGTGGTGATGATCACCGCGCAGAACCACGGCTTTGCGGTTGATGAAGACTCGCTGCCGGCCAACCTGCGCGTAACCCACAAATCTCTGTTCGACGGTACCCTGCAGGGGATTCACCGTACCGATAAACCGGCGTTCAGCTTCCAGGGCCACCCAGAGGCGAGCCCAGGCCCGCACGATGCGGCACCGCTGTTCGACCACTTTATCGAGCTTATTGAGCAATACCGTCAGTCCGCGAAATAATCAGGAGTAATAAGAGCCATGCCAAAACGTACAGACATAAAAAGTATCCTGATTCTGGGCGCGGGCCCGATTGTTATCGGTCAGGCGTGTGAGTTTGACTACTCCGGTGCCCAGGCGTGTAAAGCGCTGCGCGAAGAGGGCTACCGCGTCATTCTGGTGAACTCCAACCCAGCTACCATCATGACCGACCCGGAAATGGCCGATGCCACCTACATCGAGCCGATTCACTGGGAAGTGGTGCGTAAAATCATCGAAAAAGAGCGTCCGGATGCGGTTCTGCCAACGATGGGCGGCCAGACCGCGCTGAACTGCGCGCTGGAGCTGGAGCGTCAGGGCGTGCTCGAAGAGTTCGGCGTGACCATGATTGGTGCTACCGCCGACGCGATTGATAAAGCAGAAGACCGTCGCCGTTTCGACGTCGCGATGAAGAAAATCGGCCTCGACACCGCGCGTTCCGGTATCGCGCACACCATGGAAGAAGCGCTGGCGGTTGCCGCTGACGTTGGCTTCCCATGCATCATCCGCCCAAGCTTCACCATGGGCGGCACCGGTGGCGGTATCGCTTACAACCGTGAAGAGTTCGAAGAAATCTGTGAACGCGGTCTGGATCTCTCGCCAACCAACGAGCTGCTGATTGATGAATCGCTGATCGGCTGGAAAGAGTACGAGATGGAAGTGGTGCGTGACAAAAACGACAACTGCATCATCGTCTGCTCTATCGAAAACTTCGATGCGATGGGCATCCACACCGGTGACTCCATCACCGTCGCGCCAGCGCAGACCCTGACCGACAAAGAATACCAAATCATGCGTAACGCCTCGATGGCGGTACTGCGTGAAATCGGCGTAGAAACCGGTGGTTCTAACGTGCAGTTCTCGGTGAACCCGAAAGACGGTCGCCTGATTGTTATCGAAATGAACCCGCGCGTATCCCGCTCCTCGGCGCTGGCCTCGAAAGCGACCGGCTTCCCGATTGCTAAAGTGGCTGCCAAGCTGGCAGTGGGTTACACCCTCGATGAACTGATGAACGACATCACCGGCGGCCGTACCCCGGCTTCCTTCGAGCCGTCCATCGACTACGTTGTGACTAAGATTCCACGCTTCAACTTCGAGAAATTCGTTGGCGCTAACGACCGTCTGACCACGCAGATGAAATCTGTCGGTGAAGTGATGGCGATTGGCCGCACGCAGCAGGAATCCCTGCAGAAAGCGCTGCGCGGTCTGGAAGTGGGCGCGACCGGCTTCGACCCGAAAGTGAGCCTCGACGACCCTGAAGCGTTGACCAAAATCCGCCGCGAACTGAAAGACGCAGGCGCTGAGCGTATCTGGTACATCGCCGATGCCTTCCGCGCAGGTCTCTCCGTCGACGGCGTGTTTAACCTGACCAACATCGACCGCTGGTTCCTGGTACAGATTGAAGAGCTGGTACGTCTGGAAGAGAAAGTGGCGGAAGTGGGCATCAACGGCCTCGACGCTGACTTCCTGTTCCACCTGAAACGCAAAGGCTTTGCCGATGCGCGTCTGGCAAAACTGGCGGGCGTCCGCGAAGCGGAAATCCGTAAGCTGCGTGACCAGTACAACCTGCACCCGGTCTACAAGCGTGTGGACACCTGTGCGGCGGAATTTGCTACCGACACCGCTTACATGTACTCCACCTATGAAGAAGAGTGCGAGTCCAATCCTTCCGTTGACCGCGATAAAATCATGGTCCTCGGCGGCGGCCCGAACCGTATCGGTCAGGGTATCGAATTTGACTACTGCTGCGTACATGCCTCGCTGGCGCTGCGCGAAGACGGTTACGAGACCATCATGGTCAACTGTAACCCGGAAACCGTCTCTACCGACTATGACACTTCCGACCGCCTGTACTTCGAGCCGGTAACCCTGGAAGACGTGCTGGAAATCGTGCGCATCGAGAAGCCGAAGGGCGTTATCGTACAGTACGGCGGCCAGACCCCGCTGAAGCTGGCGCGTGAACTGGAAGCCGCAGGCGTACCGGTTATCGGTACCAGCCCGGATGCTATCGACCGTGCAGAAGACCGTGAGCGCTTCCAGCATGCGGTTGACCGTCTGAAGCTGAAACAGCCAGCCAACGCCACCGTGACCGCGATTGAACAAGCGGTTGAGAAGGCAAAAGAGATTGGCTACCCGCTGGTGGTGCGTCCGTCCTACGTTCTCGGCGGCCGTGCGATGGAAATCGTCTACGACGAAGCTGACCTTAAGCGCTACTTCCAGACCGCCGTCAGCGTTTCCAACGACGCGCCGGTGCTGCTGGACCGCTTCCTCGACGATGCGATTGAAGTCGACGTCGACGCTATCTGCGACGGCGAAATGGTGCTGATTGGCGGCATCATGGAGCACATCGAGCAGGCTGGCGTTCACTCCGGTGACTCCGCGTGTTCCCTGCCGGCCTACACGCTGAGCCAGGAAATTCAGGACGTGATGCGTGAGCAGGTGCAGAAGCTGGCCTTCGAGCTGCAGGTTCGCGGCCTGATGAACGTGCAGTTCGCGGTGAAAGACAACGAAGTCTACCTGATTGAAGTCAACCCGCGTGCGGCGCGTACCGTACCGTTCGTCTCCAAAGCGACCGGCGTACCGCTGGCGAAAGTGGCGGCGCGCGTGATGGCAGGGAAAACCCTGAAGCAGCAGGGCGTGACCGAAGAAATCATCCCACCGTACTACTCGGTGAAAGAAGTGGTGCTGCCGTTCAACAAATTCCCAGGCGTTGACCCACTGTTAGGGCCAGAAATGCGCTCTACCGGGGAAGTGATGGGCGTGGGCCGTACCTTCGCGGAAGCGTTCGCTAAGGCACAGCTTGGCAGTAACTCCACCATGAAGAAACAGGGCCGTGCGCTGCTCTCCGTTCGCGAAGGCGATAAAGAGCGCGTGGTTGACCTGGCTGCTAAGCTGCTGAAACAGGGCTTCGAGCTGGATGCAACCCACGGTACCGCGATTGTACTGGGTGAAGCGGGTATCAACCCGCGCCTGGTGAACAAGGTGCATGAAGGTCGTCCGCACATTCAGGACCGTATCAAGAATGGCGAATACACCTACATCATCAACACCACCGCAGGTCGTCAGGCGATTGAAGACTCCAAGCTGATTCGCCGCAGCGCGCTGCAGTACAAGGTGCATTACGACACCACCCTGAACGGCGGCTTCGCGACGGCAATGGCGCTGAATGCGGACGCGAAAGACAAAGTCACTTCCGTACAGGAAATGCACGCACAGATTAAAAAATAAGTGCGAGCAATAAAATAAAACGCCGGGCAGATGCCCGGCGTTTTTTGTTGTCACCCCTAAACCACCTCCTAGGGAGGTGGTGATTGATCCTGTAAGGCTATAGCCTGAAGAATGCCCATGCCGGAATATCTCTGCTTACTCACCACAAGTAAAAGGAG
>NZ_CABTJS010000084.1:0-32810 GCF_902485085.1 uncultured Kluyvera sp. | reverse complement strand
CTCCTTTTACTTGTGGTGAGTAAGCAGAGATATTCCGGCATGGGCATTCTTCAGGCTATAGCCTTACAGGATCAATCACCACCTCCCTAGGAGGTGGTTTAGGGGTGACAATAAAAAAGCCCGCGCATGTCGCGGGCTTTTTTTATTCTCCCGAATGCACCCCGTGTAGGCCTGATAAGCGAAGCGTCATCAGGCGGCCAGCGCACCTTGCCGGATGGCGGCGTAAACGCCTTATCCGGCCTACGCCCACTGCAATTTGTTACAAATCACAAGGATTGACACATTTTTCCAGAGGGATGGTACATTTTTTATCTGTCATGACGGTGACCGCTCCGTATCATTAGGCGGCTTAAACACTGGGTACCGTAATGACTTTTAGAGACTATGAAGCGGAGCGAAAGCTCTTCCTGCGCCGCGCGCTCGTGGCCTTTGGCCTGGTGGTCGTCTGCTTTGGCATACTGATTTTCAATCTCTACCATCTGCAGGTTGAAGAACATAGCTACTACACCACGCGTTCCGATGCTAACGACATCAAGATGCTGCCGGTTGCGCCGACGCGCGGCATTATCTACGACCGCAACGGTATTCCGCTGGTAAAGAACGTCACCTGGTACGATATCTCCGTCACCCCCTACAAAATCGACGATATGGACGCGCTGCTGCGTGAACTGTCACCCATCGTTGACCTGACCCCTGACGACATTGACCAGTTCCATAAAGCGCTCAAATCCAGCAGCCGCTATCGCCCGGTGGTCTTAAAAAACGCCCTCTCCGACGTTGAAATTGCCCGTTTTTCCGTTAACCAGTTTCGCTTCAGCGGCGTGACGATAGACAGTTATGAAGACCGCCAGTACCTGTACGGCGCTGAACTGGCGCACGTGCTGGGCTATGTGTCGAAAATCAACGATACCGATCTCAAAACGCTGGATAAAGAAGGCATTGCGGAAAACTATGCTGCTGACCATAACATCGGCAAGCAGGGTATCGAGCGTTACTACGAAAACGAGCTGCACGGCAAAACCGGCTACCAGGAAGTGGAAGTCGATAACCATGGACGCATCGTTCGTCTGTTGAAGGACGTGCCGCCGGTCGCCGGTAAAGATATCCACCTGACGCTGGACCTACACCTGCAGGAGTACATCGAAAGCCTGCTGGTCGGCCAACGCGCAGCGGTGCTGGTCGAAGACCCGCACGATGGCTCAGTGCTGGCGATGGTCTCCAATCCCAGCTATGACCCAAACCCGTTTGTGAAAGGCATAAGCTACAAAGATTACAACTCGCTGCTACAGGACAAAGACCTGCCGCTGATTAACCGCGTCACCCAAGGCCTCTACCCGCCGGCTTCGACGGTGAAGCCGTATATGGCGATGTCGGCGCTGCTCGACGGCGTGATCACCCCGCAAACCAGCTTCTTCGGCGCGCCAACCTGGACGCTGCCCGGTACTCAGCGCCACTACCGCGACTGGAAAAAATCCGGCCACGGCATGCTGGACGTCACCAAAGCGATTGAAGAGTCCGCCGACACCTTCTTCTATCAGGTGGCATACATGATGGGGATTGACCGCATCCATAATATGCTCAGCCAGTTTGGCTACGGCAAGCCGACCGGGATCGATCTGGATGAAGAGTACACCGGCCTACTGCCGAGCCGCAGCTGGAAAGAGAAAGTGCATAAGAAAGCCTGGTACCAGGGCGACACGATTTCTGTCGGCATCGGTCAGGGCTACTGGATTGCCACCCCGATTCAGATGGTGAAAGCAATGGTAGCCCTGCTCAACAATGGCCGCGTGATCCCGCCGCACTTGCTGAAAGATGAAGAGTCCGGCAAGACGATTATTCCGTATCAGCAGCCAGCCAATGAACCGCAGATTGCCAGCGCCGCCTCGCCGTACTGGAATCTGTTACGTCAGGCGATGTTCGGCATGGCCAACGCGCCAAACGGTACCGGCTACAAGTTCTTCCATACTGCGCCTTACGGTATTGCCGCAAAAAGCGGGACTTCACAGGTGTTCAGTTTGAAAGAGAACCAGACCTATAACGCGAAGATGATCCCAACGCGCCTGCGCGACCATATCTTCTATACCGCCTTTGCGCCGTATAAAAATCCGAAGGTGGCCGTTGCGCTGGTGCTGGAAAACGGGGGAAGTGATGGTGTGGTCGCGGCTCCGGTTATGCGCCAAATCCTCGACCATTTATTTGTCCCTCAGGACGGCCCACCGCTGCCGCCGTCCCAGGGATAAGTTGACGTGAACGTCGGGTGCATGAATTAGCGCCCGGCGGATACTGCTTCGACGACAACCGGTGATTCATCGTTTTTGAACAGCGGGCTGTTACCCCAACACTCTTCATAGCGATGGCCGACCAGGTCTTCTATCACCGCGCGCACTTCCGGCGTGATATCTTCCAGTCTGCCGCCCGCCTTAATACGCGCGACTTCCTGAAGCACCACTTTGTGAGTTTCGCGGTCCAGCTTCATCTGTTTACTGAAGACTATCGCCATCAGCGCCAGCAGCGCCACGCCGCCACAGAATACCACCGCAATCGCGTTCACCGCGCTTTCGGGCTGGACGTGTGCTTTCGACTGGAAGCCGTAGTAGCTCAGAATAGCCCCCATTACAAACACAATAATCGAGCGCAGAATCTTGCCGGAGAAAGTCATCGCCCCGGCGTAAATCCCCTCGCGGCGACGGCCGGTATAAACTTCATCCACGTCGGCCAGGAAGGTGTAAACCGTCCACGGAATGTAGTACACGCCGCCGGTACCCAGACCGAAAAGAATCGTTATCCCAAACATCAGAATGGTCGCCAGATGCACCGGCAGATGGAAGAACCACAGTGAGGTATAGAGGAAGACGGCGAAAATCACGATGCAGAGCGCAATAATATACGGCTTGCTGAAGCCTTTTTTCACGCACAGGCCGATAAACAGTGCGGTGGAGATCAGCTGCAGGATAGAGTTCAGGCTGTTCAGCCCTGCCACCATCGCCGGGTCGTGCTGCAGTACGAAAATAACAAAGTAGGTAAAGATAGACGCGAACAGCCACTCGGCGCCAAAACCGCACAGATACATGCCGAGGTGCTTACGGAACACGCGCAGGTAGAAGGTAGAGCGCATGTCTTTCGCCAGCGACACAAGCGTATGCAGCAGGGTCGATTTGACCTGAGCTTCCGGTTCTTCTTCACGCGGACGCTCCCAGCTGTTGTACCACAGGCAGGCTACCGCCGCGATGAGGATTGCGCCGTAGGTCAGGCCGGTCAGGAAGAACGGCGTAGCGGAGTCTTTACCGTAGATGAGGATAAACTGCCCTGGAATAAATGCGGCGAGGAAGTTGGCCAGCTTGCCGAAAATGGCTTTATAGCCGGTCAGCTTCGATCGCAGGGCGAAATCATCGGTCATTTCGGTGGCCAGCGTTTCGTATGGCACCATCACCGAGGTGTAGATAATCTCAAACATCACGTAGGTGGCGAGGTAGTACCAGAAGCTCAGCCCTTCCACCCACAGCAGCGGGTAGAACATCATTAATGGGATGCCGATAAGCAGGAAGAAACGGCGGCGGCCAAAGCGTTTGCCCAGCGCGGTTTTACCAAAATTATCGGTGAGATACCCCATCAGCGGGTTACTGATGGCGTCAATGACGCTGGCTACGGAGAAAATGAACGCTGCCTCAATCAGCGTCAGACCACAAAATGTGGTATAGAAGTACAGAAGCCACGCGCCGCTGATCGCCAGCGCGCCGCTCCCCAGGAGGTTTCCGCCTCCGTATGCCAGTTGATGGCGCAGATTGACAGGTCTTCCCTGCAGCCCGTGGGGGGCTGAAGCCGCATTTCTTGCCATAAAAATAAACCTCGTGTTTTATAATTTTGAAACACTGTTTTTATATTCTTATGATGAATGATGAAATGTGAGCTATATCACCAATGTCATTACGGCTATTAGCCATACGCAAGGAATGGGATCTGGTTAAAATTTTTTTATAACCAAAAGTAAAAAATAACAACTTTGTTTGATTGAAAGGGCAATAAAAAACCCGGCCATCTGCATAGCCGGGTTTTCAAAGCGCTAAAGGTTAGAAGAACTTACGCAGATATTCCGTCAGGCACAAAATCGCCATTGCCTGGCCGTACGGCATAGAGGTCAACGGGATTTCACGATAGAAATCGAGGTTTGAGCCCATCCCGGTGCCGAAGGACGTTTGCAGTAGTTCCCCTTCCGGCGAAACGTGCTTCACGATGCCCTTAATGGCTTTCTCCGCGACGACGGCATATTCCTGACCAACATAGCGTTTACGTACCGCTTTCAAAATACCGTAGGCAAAACCGGCGGTCGCCGAGGCTTCCAGGTAAGAATTCGGGTCATCCAGCAGCGTATGCCACAGGCCGCTGTCGTCCTGACATTTCGTCAGCGCGGCAATCTGCGCATTCAGCACCTGCACCAGATAACGACGCACCGCGTTGTTCTCCGGCAGATCCACCAGCTCAAGGAAGTCTGGAATCACGATGGTCAGCCAGCTATTACCGCGCGCCCAGCGGGCGTTGGCAAAGTTATGGTTCCCTTCGTAGTTCCAGCCGTGGAACCACAGCCCGGTTTCTCTATCCATCAGGTTCTGCACGTGCAGCAGGAACTGATATACCGCTTCTTCAACGTAGTCCGGACGATTCAGCAGCTTGCCAATTTTTGCCAGCGGCAGAACGGTCATCATCAGGGTGTCATCCCACATCTGCTGATGGTTTTCTTCCGCGAGCGTAATATGCTGCATGCCGCCGTGATCGGTGCGCGGCATCTCGTTCATTGCCCACTCAGCCCAGGTTTCCAGCCATGGCAGATACGCCGGATTACGCGTTTCTTCATAGCGATAGGCGAGCGTCAGGAACGGCGCCATGGTGTTGACGTTTTTAGTGGTCGCGCCTTCGGCAAAGCGGTCGGCAAACCAGCTATCGATGATGTCGCGCATGGCGACATCGCCGGTCTGCTGATAGTACTGATAGATGCCATACAGCCCCACTCCGTGCGTCCATTCCCAGCCTGCCCAGCCTTTGGTATCGATGACGCGACCATCGTCCAGGCGCAGCAGAAATTGACCTGTCTCATCCTTGATATTCACCAGATTGTTCGTCACCGTCTGAATCAAGGCTTTCAGCTCTTCCCGGGAGATAAAACGCTCCGGTTGACGTAATAATGGGCTATGTTTGACGGGCCAAACTTTCATATTTCTAACCTCTGTTGTAAGTCGAATTCAATGTTGCCGCCTGCTTCAGTGAAGGTGCAGCAGGTTTATTGCGATTCAGATAACCAATATTGTTGTTGCCCCACAGGCACTCATACGGCATACCGGCCAGCATCTCTACGGTGGCACGAGCCTGCGGCGCGACGCTCTCTGGTACTACATGGCCTGCTTCACGCATTTTTGCCGTTTCTTCGCGCAGCACGCCGTGAGTGGTCAGATTCAGTTTAAAGCGCAGAGAAACCAGGAAGCCCAGCGTCAGCACGATGATGGTACCCATGCTGAGGATCATCAGAATGGTATGGCTCACCTCAGCAGGCTGTGTTTTCTGCCCAGAAACAAAGCCAGAAAGCTGCATGATGATCCCCACCAGCATCACCGCACCCGCCTGAGAAGCCTTGCGCGTGAGGGTCATGATGCCCGCGAAGATACCTTCACGGCGCTGGCCGGTGACCACTTCATCCACATCGGCAATATAGGTGTAGGTGTTCCACGGCACGTAGTTGATGCCACCACGGCCCAGACCCGCAATGGCGGAAATCAGCAGCAGCAGCGAATAGATATCGCTCAGTCCGGCATAGTAAAGCGCAGCGTAAGAGAAGGAACCCAGGCCAAACAGAACCACCACCATGCGGTAAGACGGCGCCGGTCCAAAGCGAATGCACAGCGGGATCATGGCAATAACCGCGATGAACTGGAAGATAGCCATGGTGCCCAGCAGGTTAGAGGCCACTGAAGCTTCCTGCATCAGCACAAACACCACGTAGTAGGTAAAGACGGCGTTAAACACGTCCTGAGCGATATAGCCGCCAAGATACATACCCAGATGCTGGCGGAAAATCTTAATGCGCAGCGTCGAGGAGAGTTCGATGAACAGACGGCTCATGCTCTGCCCGAAGGTCAAGTGCTTTTTCTCAGCTTCAGCCTGCAGCGCCGCCGCGGTCCACTCTTCACGCGGGCGTTCCCAGGTAAAGAACCAGACGAAGGTCAGCATCAGCGCGCACAGCACGGAGAACACCAGGCTTGCGTAGAAGAAGGAAATCGCGTTGTCCTTACCAAAGTGAGTCAGCAGGATGCCCGGCAGGAAGGAGGCCAGAATCGCTGACATCTGTGCCATACCGATACGCGCGCCGGAGAATTTGGTCTTCTGTTTGAAATCGTCGGTCATTTCCGGCACCAGCGTTTCATACGGCACCAGAATCATGGTGTAGACCACATCAAAGATGAGATAGGTCACCAGGTAGTACCAGAAGCTCATCTCCCCTATCCACATAAAGGAGTAGCTGAACACGCAAGGAATGCCGAGCAGAATAAAGAACTTACGGCGACCAAAGCGTTTACCGAACCAGGTCGAACCAAAGTTATCGGTTAAGAAGCCCATTAGCGGGCTGACCACTGCATCCAGAACCCTGGCGGTAGCAAAAATAAAGGTGGCTTCAATGGGAGATAACCCACAGAAGGTGGTGTAGAAGTAGAGGAGCCATGCGGCGGTCAGCGCAGTGGTACCTGCACCGAGAAAATCGCCCGAACCGTAGGCGAAGTAATTCACCAGTCCTATTTTTCGCGTTCTATTCATTGCCGTCAATCCTGTGCCTTTTATTATTGGAACTCCTTCGGCGCGCTAGAGCTTCACCAAAGGAGTACTGACACGGCTACAGTAAAAGTATGCGTAAAGGGATACCTTCCTATTTCTGCCAGCACAGGCGTGGGATTGGCAAAAATGCAAAGAGTCGTGGCATATGCGTCACTGATTTATAAAACAACGTTTCTTTACGATCAAAAGGAAGGACCAGAAATGCGACATCGCCACCGGATTGCGGTGGCGATTGGTGAAATGTGCGGCAGTTAGCGGTAGTTGACGATAATTTGTATGCTTTGAACCTTCAAAGCTGGAATTAACCGCCCTCCACCGGGAACTTCCCAGATGAAGCGAAACGGTTCCGCCGCGGATACCTGGCTGAATGCCATGGTAGTACCGCTCTGGGCATCAAGTTCAGTGCAGCGGGTTAGCGAACAAAGCCGGGTGCGCAATCCCGCAGGCGTTGGGCCATTAAGCTCATAGCGCCAGGCCACCAACGTTGTTGCCCCCTGAACAGGCTGCGACGAGATCAAGGGGGCTGACGAGGCAGCAACGCCGCGATGGTTAAGCGTAATGCCCATACGGCTCGCCTGCCAGGCTCCCTCACCCGCCGCCTGCGCCATCAGCGGCAAGCAAAGTAATAGCAGTAATCTGCGCATTACTTACCTCCAATGGTTGCCGTCATGCGGATATTACGGTTGTCGGAAAGCTCCATATTTGACAGCACCACCAGCTGCGGCAGGCTACGACGCAGGAATCGTGACAGCAGCGGACGCAGCGCATGGTTCACCAGCAGCACCGGCGGCGCACCGAGCATCTCTTGACGCGACAGCGCCTCCTGGGTTTGCGCCAGCAGACGGTCCGCCAGACCCGGCTCCAGACCACCACCGCCCTGCAGCGCCTGCAGCAACAGACGCTCCAGCGGCGTATCCAGACCTATTACCTGCACTTCGTCGTTCCCCGGGAACCAGCGTTGGGTAATCGCCCGGCCCAGCGCCACGCGCACCACCGACGTTAACTCGCCCGGATCGGTCTGAATCGGCGCATGCTCCGCCAGCGTTTCCAGAATGGTGCGCATATCGCGAATCGGTACCTTCTCATCAAGCAGATTTTGCAGCACCTTATGCAGCGTGGTCAGCGTCACGACGCCCGGCACCAGGTCTTCCGTCAGCTTAGGCATATCCTGCGACACGCGATCCAGCAGCTGTTGCGCTTCCTGGCGACCGAACAGTTCTGAAGAGTGCTGGCTAATTAAATGGTTAAGATGCGTAGCCACCACGGTACTGGCTTCTACCACCGTGAAGCCCTGGATTTGCGCCTGCTCTTTCAGCGCGCTTTCAATCCAGATAGCGGCCAGTCCGAAGGCGGGGTCGGTGGTGACTTCACCCGGTAGCGTCCCGGCTGCGGTGCCGGGGTTAATTGCCAACCAGCGTCCCGGATAGGCTTCGCCGCTGCCAATTTCTACCCCTTTAAGCAAAATGCGGTAACGCGCGGGAGCCAGATCCATGTTGTCGCGGATATGCACCACCGGCGGTAAAAAGCCCATCTCCTGGGCGAATTTCTTACGAATACTGCGGATACGCCCCAGCAGCTCGCCGTCCTGCTGGAAATCTACCATCGGAATCAAGCGATAGCCCACCTCCATACCGAGGGTATCTTCAAGCTGTACATCGCCCCAGGTCGCTTCTACCGCCTGAGTACTGGCTTCCTGAGGTTTAGCTTGTTGCTGCGGCTCCGGCGCTTTCATTTCACGACCGCGGATCCACCAGGCCAGACCTAACAGCGCGGCGGTGAACAGCAAGAACACCAGGTTCGGCATGCCCGGAACCAGGCCCAACAGACCCAGTACCCCGGCGCTCAACAGCATGACGCGCGGGTTGCTGAACAGCTGGCCAACCATCTGCTCGCCCACGTCCTGCTCGGTACTCACGCGCGTCACGATAACACCCGCCGCGGTGGAGATAACCAGCGCGGGGATCTGTGCAACCAGACCGTCACCAATGGTCAGCAGCGTATACGATTCCGCCGCTTTACCGAGATCCAGCCCGTGCTGCAATACGCCAACCAGCAGGCCACCGATGACGTTGATGACCATGATCAGAATACCGGCGATGGCATCACCGCGAACGAACTTACTCGCACCGTCCATCGAACCGTAGAAGTCCGCTTCCTGAGTGACTTCAGAACGTCGTTTCTTCGCTTCATCTTCCCCGATGATCCCGGCGTTCAAGTCGGCATCGATAGCCATCTGTTTACCCGGCATCCCGTCCAGCACGAAGCGCGCGCCAACTTCCGCGATACGCCCGGCACCCTTGGTGATAACCATAAAGTTGATGATAACGAGGATGATAAACACCACGATACCGATGGCGAAGTTACCGCCGACCAGGAAGTGGCCGAAGGCTTCAACCACCTTCCCCGCCGCCGCCGCGCCGGTATGCCCTTCCATCAGAATGATACGAGTCGAGGCCACGTTCAGCGCCAGGCGCAGCAAGGTGGTAAACAGCAGAATGGTCGGGAACGCAGCAAACTCCAGGGTGCGCTGGGTGAACATCGCCACCAGCAGCACCATAATCGACAGCGCAATGTTAAAGGTAAACAGCAGGTCGAGGACGAAGGCCGGCAGCGGCAGCACCATCATCGACAGGATGAGCAAAATCAGCACCGGCCCGGCGAGCACCTGCCACTGGGTGGATTTCAGGTTGCTGGGAAGACGCAGCATTGCGACAAGATTAGCCATCAGAGTCCTTCTCGTTCAAAAAATCCAGTGCCTCTGGCACCGGTAAGTTATCCGGTTTTTTCGGCGGCTGACCGCCCGCGAGCCGCCAGCGTTTAAGCTGCCAGACCCAGGCCAGCACTTCCGCCACCGCCGCATAAAGCTGGCCGGGGATCTGCTGACCGATATCCGCATGACGATACAGCGCACGTGCCAGCGGCGGGGCTTCCAGCATCGGAATGCGGTTCTCTTCCCCAATTTCACGAATGCGCAGCGCCACCAGCCCCGCGCCTTTGGCAACCACTTTCGGCGCACTCATTTTGTTTTCGTCGTACTGTAACGCCACAGAATAGTGGGTCGGGTTATTGACGATAACATCTGCTTTTGGGACATCCGCCATCATGCGGCGACGCGCTGCGGCACGCTGCATCTGGCGAATACGCCCTTTCACGTGCGGGTCACCTTCGCTCTGTTTGAATTCGTCACGAATATCCTGACGTGACATGCGCAACTTTTTCAGGTGGCTGTGGATCTGCCAGAAGACGTCGAAACCGACCATTGGGATGATGCCAAGCGCGACTAGCAGCGCGCAAAGGCCAACCATATTCAGCGCGTTGCCCATGGCAGACAGCGGTGACTCACTCACCAGACGCATCATCTGCGGCCAGTGCAGCCACATAAAGAAGCCCGCAACGGTGCCCATCAGCACCGCTTTCATAATGGCTTTTGTCAGCTCCGCCGCCGTTTGTGCGGAAAACATGCGTTTAATGCCCGGCAGCGGGTTAAGTTTGTCGAGCTTGAGCGCGAGGGATTTAGTACTGAACACCAGGCCACCGAGCATCATCGGGGCCACCAACGCCACCGTCACCACGCCGACAATCAGCGGCAGCAGCGCCAGCATGGCCTCTTTGAGCAGCATGATTATCTGCCCGAGGATCAGATTAGGATCGTTCACGATACTGTGATCAAAACGCAGCCCGCCGGAAAGCAGGTTCGCCAGCCGACGCGCAAGGGACTCCCCGCCCAACCAGAGCACACAAACGCCCACCAGCAGCATCAGCACGGATGTCAGCTCGCGGGAACGCGGGATTTGCCCCTCTTCACGCGCTTTTTCAAGTCGTTGGGGTGTGGGGTCTTCTGTTTTGTCGTCGTCGCTTTCTTCTGCCACGGCTGCACTCTCACAATTACGGTCGCGAGTATTATCTCGATGCGCGAGTTTGCCAATACGGGGAATAACGGAATGAAAGTAGAGGAATTCGGGCGTTTATGGATTTTGTAGGCCGGATGAGCGCGGCGCCATACGGCAATCTGCACAAATTAGGCCGGATAACGGCATCAACGCCTTATCCGGCCTGCATGATTAGCGCAAGAACACAACCCGATAACGCCCTGAACCAACCTCAGCGCGATACCCTTCGGCCACCGGCGTAAAGTCGAGACCGTCCGCCTCCAGCAGCGTATGCGCCCTGTCCAGCACCAGCGTCGAGCGGGTATTCGCAGGGATCTCAACCTCGAGGGTTATCGTCTGACTTTCCTGCGCCCCTTCCTGCGTCCAGTGCACGCTGATATCGCCATATACCGAGGCATAGCGCGCTTTCAGCCAGGCCAGATTACCGCCCGGAATCGGGTACAGCACCGAGCGTTTAAAGCCCGGAGCATCTTCTTGCGTATTGATTCCCGCCGCCGCCCGGTACAGCCATTCGCCGATGGCACCATAGGCATAGTGGTTAAACGAGTTCATGTCCGGGCTCCACATGGTACCGTCCGGCTTCACGCCGTCCCAATGCTCCCAGATGGTGGTCGCCCCGGCTTTCACCTGATACAGCCAGGACGGGAAATCGTCTTTCATCAGCAGTTTCCACGCGGCGTCGGCCTGACCGTTCTCACTGAGCGCATGGCAGAAGTATGGCGTGCCGACGAACCCGGTCACCAGGTGACCATCCTGCTCTTCCAACAGCGTCAGCAGGGTTTGCACCGTGCGTTCACGGTAGGCCTCCGGCACCAGTTGGAAGTAGAGCGCCAGAATGTGCGCGGTTTGCGTTCTCGCCGCTAGCCTGCCGTTCGGGGTAAAGAACTCGCGGTGGAAGCTGTCAACAATCGACGCATGCAGTTCCTCGTAGCGTTCCGCGTCCTCCACGTGACCGAGCACTTTCGCCGACTTTGCCAACAGCTGCGTTGACAGCGCGTAGTAGGCCATGCAGGTCAGTTCGTTCGGCGTCGCGCCAAAATAGCTGCCTTCGCGGGCATCCAGCGCCACCCAGTCGCCAAACTGCAGCTTCCACGACCACATATTGTCGACCGCGTTCGCCCGCATAAACTCGACCCACGCCTTCATGCTGCCGTACTGGCGTGCCAGCGTTTGGGTATCGCCATACATTAGATATAGCGTCCACGGATTAATCACCGCCGCATCGGCCCACGCAGCGGACGAATGGGTGCGACCATGTGACAGGAAGCGGTCGTTATCGCATTTACCGGTCAGGATATCGGGGATCACGTGCGGTACCCCGCCTTCAGCCGTCTGATCATGCGCAAGATCCGCCAACCACTTAGCAAAGAAGGTATCCGTCTGCATCAGATAGCTGGCGGTACGACAGAAAATCTGCGCATCCCCCGTCCAGCCAAGGCGTTCGTCACGCTGCGGGCAATCCGTTGGAATATCGACAAAGTTTCCCTTCAGCCCCCAGAGAATATTGTGATGCAGCTGATTAAGCTCTGCATTTGAGGTTTCAATGGAGCCGGTTGGGGCCATCGCTGAATGCAGAACCACCGCCACAAAATCATCAAGTTTCGGCGTTCCCGGCCAGCGTTCAATCATCACATAACGGAAGCCCTGAAAGGTAAAGTGCGGATGATATCGCTCCTCTTCCCCTCCGCGCAGGGTATAGTCAATCCGCTGTTTTGCCGTTCTCAGGTTCGCCAGATAGACGTTCCCCTCCGCGTCCAATACCTCAAAATGGCGTAGCGATACGTTATCGCCCTCGGCCCCTCGCACCTTAAATTCGACCCAACCGCTGAGGTTCTGGCCAAAATCAAGCACCGTTTCCCCCTTCGGCGTAGTGAAGAGTGACCACGGCGCGAGCCGCTCTATTTCCCTTACCGGGCAAGCGGTCTGGGGCTGCAGCACCGCACGGTCCGCGGCAAGTACGCTCACCGCGCGCCAGCCCCGAGCATCAAAGCCAGGTTCACACCAACCGCGTTGTTCGCGGCGCGCATCGTAGATTTCGCCGTCGTAAATTTCGGAGAACAGAATCGCCGAGTCGCTTGCCTGCCAGTCAGCGCCGCTGGCGATCACCTGCTGGCTCCCGTCACGCAGCGTCACCACAAGGTGACAAATAAAACCGGTCTGCTCGCCGTAGTAATTACGGTAGCGGTTAAAGCTCATATCGCCTTTATACCAACCGGCACCCACCATCGCACCAATGGTATTGTCCCCACGGCGCAGACGCTCAGTGACGTCCCAGGTCTGGTACAGAAGATGATGGTGATAGCTGGTCCAGCCCGGCGCGAGCTCATCGCCCCCCACCTTTTCACCGTTGATCCACAATTGATACAGCCCCAGCGCGCTGGCATGAACCACCGCACAGACAATGTCGTTGGCCTGCGGCAAACTAAAATCATGGCGCAGCAGCGTCCCTTTTGAGACGTCCTTCTCCTGCGGCGTTTCCGCGGAGATAAAATCGCCCTGCCACGCTGCGGCAGACAGCCCGGAGATAAATGAAGCTTCTGGGCTCCAGTCGCTTGCCTGTCCGTGATTATCGGTAATCTTCACCCGCACGTAGTAGCGGGTTGAAGGGGCGCATTCGATATCCGGCAGGATGATGTTATTAGAGCGGTCGTCATGAATGTCGCCGCTGTCATACAGCAGTTCATCAAACTGCATCGACGTTGCCAGCTGCAACCGCCAGCTGCGCTGAACAACATTGCGCAGAGCGCTACTGATAGTCCAGCCGAACACCGGGAGCGTTTCGCAACCCGCCAGCGTGGTTTCATAATTGAGCGTTACTTTTTCTACGGCAAACATAGTGATTTCCTCAATGACTTAATTTTTCAGGCTTTTACCTGCATAGTGTCGCGTGAAGAAACGTCGCTCCCGGGCGTGGCGACCATTTCCGTTTCTGCATTGAATTCATTGCGCTGCCTGCCGTGAAAGCAGAGCCAGCCGATGATCATTCCGGCCACGACAACTGCCGTTAGCAGGCAATAGAGAACTATCGGTCCGGCGCTCAGCAGCACCGGCGTCACGAAGGCCAGCAGGCCACAGGTCAAACGCGCCACGCCAACAATCACCCCTTGGGCGGTGGCGCGCAGCATGGTCGGGAACGACTCCTGAGCCCACACTTTCATAATCCCTTCAAAGGCAAAGCCGGTGCCGATATTGGTAAACAGCAAGCAGCAGAACCAGGAGAGAGGAGAAAAATTAAGCAGTACAGGCACGAAGTAACCTCCGGACATCATCACCGCGCCGAAGATGAAAAAGGGAATGCGTTTATCAGTATCCACAATGCGCATAAACAGCAGACCCGATGCCACGCTCACGGGCAGGATAAGCAGCCCCCACAGCGAGTTTGTACTGACCGAAATACCGACAACGTTGACGGCAACAAAGGTGCCAAACTGCCCGCCGGTGTTAGCCGCCAGATTGGTGAAGGTGTAAAAGACGCACAGCGAGAGAAACGGCCACAGATATTTAGCATCAAGCAGGTCGCGCCAGCCGCTTTTCTGGGCGCGAACGGTCGCCACGCCCCGCCGCTGTTCATCACGTGCGGCAAGCCACAGCGGCGATTCGGGAATTGACCAGCGCAGAATCAGCAATACCGCTGCCACCAGACCGACGTGCATATACATGATTTGCGCGCCAATCTGCCCCCAGTCCCCCACCACCGCCGAGATCCCCATCGTCGCGCCGATACCCACCAGCCAGAGCAGATTCGACAGGCCGATAATCTTGCCGCGATTGTCGTCAGAGGCGGCTTCCGATATCGTCGCCAGCGAAACCGGTAAATCGGCTCCCGTCGCCAACCCCACCAGCAGGGTGCCAAGCAGCAAGAAATGGAAGCTCAGTCCAAAGGCTAACGCCAGCGTACCGAGAACGATCATCGCCATTGTGATAATAAAGACATTACGCCGCCCGATACGGTCGCCAAGACGGCCACCGCAGAACGCTCCGGCGGCAATACAGAGGGTTAATAAGCCGGATAAAATGCCAATTTCCAGCGCAGTAATGCCAATGGTTTTTTGATAAATAACCAACGCGGTACCATTAGAAACAATGGCCGCCGAGTCTATATACGATGCCATTCCTGACACCACCCCAATATACCAGGGGCCGGGCGTTTTATTTTTTGCCATGACGAATCCCTTAATGCTGAGCGCGAAAGGAGAAGCGTGCAGAATCCCCTCTCACGACGATTGTTGAGATAAAATTGCAGTCGTTTTATTGTCGTTATTAGCCGAAAATCAGATCCGCGTTAACACGCGAGAATGTAGTTCCCGTTCATGAGTCGGAGAATAATTAAAATATCGCCGGTATGATTCGGTTAATCTGATTCCATTCATAAAACCGCAGCGGGCGGCTATTTCGCTCACCGTTTTATCAGTAGTCCGTAACAGCTCCTGAGCTTTAAGAACCCGAAACAGCATCTGGAATCTTACCGGGGTATAGCCGGTAATGCGTTTAATAAAGCGAAACATCGTGCGTCGCGCGACGCCGCTTTCATCGCTAAGTGCCCCCCAGTCGAGCTGCCGAAGGCTGTTAGATTTTAGCGTCCTGATAAGACTCGCCTGTCCTCTCTCTTCCGCGTTAAGCACCTCCGTCTGGCGTCCGCACTGACAAAGCGTGTTGACAACGTTGAGGAATGCCGCTTCACACTGCGAAAAATAGAGCGCGTCGTAGTCGTTCTCGTTACGAGAAACAATCTGGTCGCTCCAGGCCTCGATGTTGGCCAGCGCCCTCGAGGTCAGGGTGCGGTCGTTGCGTGACTGCAGCTGCGTTTTCACGCATTGCAGCAGAGTGTCGATATGCTGTAAAAAATGAAAGTTATGATTTCTGCGGATTAAT
This sequence comes from uncultured Kluyvera sp., assembly GCF_902485085.1. Lineage (NCBI taxonomy): Bacteria > Pseudomonadati > Pseudomonadota > Gammaproteobacteria > Enterobacterales > Enterobacteriaceae > Kluyvera > uncultured Kluyvera sp. The sequence goes on along the minus strand of NZ_CABTJS010000084.1, from coordinate 17,232 downwards.
ATATTAATCACCGAGAGATGATTAGTGGAAACATAGCTGTGCGTATCATTCTTTGTAACGATAAAGAAATCACCCTTACAAATAAAGTGGACAATATCATTAACAATATGAAACCCGCTGCCATCGCGAACAATAACCAGCTCATCAAATTCATGCCCATGCACGCCTTCCATTAGCTGATTATTCATCGTAAAAAGGCAAAACGCATGTTGATCAGAGTGAAAAAAATCACTATCTCGTAATATCCGCATGAGCACTCCCGATTTTATTTGGGAAATAACATTCCGACCTTAACTAATAGCAAGGATTAAAAAATAAATATTGTTGCAGGTCTCATTGATAACTATTTAAGCGTAATAATTATGACAAGTCTATATATCGGAGTGGCACTCAGGCGTAAGCCAGCGTGACGCTGGTTTCATTTTCGGGAAATGCAGATAGGGGTGAAGCGGGATTTCCCGGCGTCGCATTCGCTCAGCCGGGCTACAGTGGCTTAGAAGCCGAGGCTGTCCAGCAGGTCGTCTACCTGATCCTGGCTGGCAACTACGCCGGCTTTGGAGGTGTCGACCTGTGGTCCGTTAAGCAGGCTGTCGTTTTCACGCTTCTGGCGTGCGCCCTGTTCCGGGATGTTCTCCAGCAGAACCATCAGCAGCTGACGTTCGATCTCCTGAATCACATCCATCATGCGCTTGATAACCTGACCCGTCAGATCCTGGAAATCCTGCGCCATCATGATGTCGAGCAGCTGCGCGTTGGTAAAGCTGGTATGACCCGGCACATCGCCAAGGTATTTGCGCGTATCGGTCACCAGTTCGCGAGCATCGGCAAGCTCAATCGGGTTTTCAAACCATTCATCCCAACGCTTGGTCAATGCTTTTGCGCCCTTCTCCATTTCATCCTGATGCGGCTGCGATGCCTCAACGCTGTTAAGCGCGCGTTCAGCCGCCTGAGCGGTCATCTGTACCACGTAATCGAGACGATCGCGGGCATCGGGAATCGCCTCTGCCGCTTCCGCAATCGCCTGGTCCAGACCCAACTCGCGCAAACTGTCGCGCAGCATACGGGTCAGATTGCCAATACGGCTGATAATATCCGCGGCAGAGTGTTCATCGCCGGGCTTGATGGAAGATTGCATCATGTTCGTCACCTTACATGCCCAGTTTCTCGAAGATTTTGTTCAGCTTCTCTTCCAGCGTCGCGGCGGTAAACGGTTTCACCACATAGCCACTGGCCCCTGCCTGTGCGGCAGCAATGATGTTCTCTTTTTTCGCTTCAGCCGTTACCATCAACACCGGCATGGCCGCCATTGCGCCATCGGCACGAATGGTTTTCAGCAGCTCGAGGCCATCCATGTTCGGCATGTTCCAGTCAGAAATCACGAAGCCAAACCCGCCCGCCTGCAGCTTATTCAGCGCATCCACGCCGTCTTCCGCTTCTTCAACGTTGTTAAATCCCAGCTCTTTTAACAGGTTGCGTACGATGCGACGCATGGTGGAAAAGTCATCCACAACCAAAAACTTAAGCTCTTTATCCGCCATAAAATAATTCTCCTGATCAAATACGTATTGCCTGTCCGGCACTGATTTTTGCCAGCATCTGCTGGCTTACCTGGCTAAGATCGACCACTTCGCTGACGCCACCGGTATTGATGGCCTCACGCGGCATGCCGAACACCACACAACTGGCTTCATTCTGCGCAATGGTCCAGGCACCCGCCTGAAACATGGCATGCATCCCGGCCGCACCGTCGTTGCCCATGCCGGTGAGGATGACCCCCACGGCGTTACGCCCCGCGTGCTTCGCAACCGAATGAAACAGCACATCAACCGACGGGCGATGGCGATTAACCGGCGGCCCGTCGTGAATTTTGATTTGATAGTTGGCCCCGCTACGCGCGAGCTCCATATGTTTATCGCCCGGCGCAATGTAGGCATGGCCCGGCAGGACGCGCTCGCCGTCCTCGGCTTCTTTTACCGTTATCTGGCACAGCTTGTTCAAACGCTCGGCGAACGAGCGGGTAAAGCCCGGCGGCATGTGCTGGGTTATCAGCAACGCGGGGCTTGAAAGCGGCAGCGGCTGCAGCACATGACGAATCGCCTCGGTACCCCCCGTAGAGGCACCAATGGCAATCAATTTTTCAGAGCTCAGCAGCGGACCGGCTTTAAGCGTCACCGGGGCTGGCAGCGGCTTATGGGCGCTAATACGTGCTCGCGAAGCGGCACGCACCTTCTCGGCAATGGTTTCGCTGTAAGCCAGCATTCCTTCGCGAATACCAAGCTGCGGCTTGGTGACAAAATCCACCGCCCCCAGCTCCAGCGCGCGTAGCGTGACTTCCGAACCTTTCCCGGTCAGCGAAGACACCATCACCACCGGCATCGGGCGCAGACGCATCAGTTTTTCGAGGAAATCGAGGCCATCCATGCGCGGCATTTCCACGTCCAGCGTTAATACATCAGGATTAAATTTTTTTATCAGGTCACGAGCCACCAGCGGGTCGGGCGCGGTGGCGACCATCTCCATGTCGTCATGCTCGTTGATAATTTCCGTCATGATTTGCCGCATCAGCGCGGAATCATCGACGGAGAGGACCCTTATTTTTTTCATGTTCTTCCCTTACTTAACGCATAGACCGTTTGTCCACGCAGGCTGAACTCACGGGCAAGATGGCTAAAGTTTTCCGAATGTCCGGCAAACAGCAGCCCGTCCGGTTTCAGCAGCGGGACAAAGCGTTTAAGGATCTCCTGCTGCGTGGTCTTATCGAAATAGATCATCACGTTGCGACAGAAGATCGCATCAAACGGCCCGGGTATGTTGTAGTGAGCATTCAGCAAATTCAGCGTGGAAAAGTCCACGTAGTTCGCCAGCTCAGAACGCACACGTACCAGGCCAGAATGTGGCCCGGTTCCGCGCATGAAATAGCGCTGCAGCTGCTGCTGGGAGAGCGTTTTCAGCTCGTCCATGCGGTAAATACCGCTCTGCGCTTTCTCCAGCACTTCGGTGTCGATATCGCTGGCAAACACCTTCCAGCGGCCCGGCGCGGTTCCGAGCGTATCGGCAAGGGTGATGGCGATGGAGTAAGGTTCCTCGCCCGTCGATGCCGCTGCGCTCCACACCCGATACTCCCCCTGCCGACGCGCCGCATGCTCGGCAAGCGTCGGAAAATGGTGCGCCTCACGGAAAAATGCCGTCAGGTTCGTGGTGAGCGAGTTAATAAATGCCTGCCACTCGGGGCTGTCGCCGTTGGCCTCCAGCAGGCTGAGATAGTGACCAAAGTCGTCAAGGTTCAGCGTGCGTAGACGCCGCACCAGGCGGTTATAAACCATGTCACGCTTATGATCGGCCAGCACGATCCCAGCGCGCTGGTAGATCAGTTGACAGATCCGACGGAATTGTCCGTCGGTGAGCGTCAGGCGCTGTGTCAGTTGGCTCAGTAGTTGCGATTGCCCATTTGGCAGAGATACAGTCATAGCGCCTTCTTACATCACATCATTCACGAAACTGCGGGTACCGCAGCCAGCTCTACGCTTTCGCGCGGCGCCGCTGCTTTGATTTCTTCCAGCGAAAATACCGATACGACGTTGGTCAGGCGATCGGCCTGATCGGCCAACTGCTGCGTGGCCGCCGCGCCCTCTTCCACCAGCGAGGCGTTCTGCTGGGTGACCTGGTCCATCTGCGTTACCGCCTGCGCCACCTGTTCAATTCCGCGACGCTGCTCGTCAGAAGCGGAGGCGATTTCACCCATGATGTCGTTTACGCGGGTGACGGACTGCACAATCTCGGTCATGGTATTCGCGGAGGTTTCCACCAGTGCGGAACCTTCCTGCACGCGGGCAACCGACTCTTCAATTAGCCCTTTGATCTCTTTTGCTGCCTGTGCGCTACGGCTTGCCAGGTTGCGCACTTCACCGGCCACAACGGCGAACCCACGCCCTTGTTCACCGGCACGCGCGGCTTCCACCGCCGCGTTCAGCGCCAGAATGTTGGTCTGGAAGGCAATACCGTCAATCACGCTGATAATGTCGCTAATCTTGCGCGAACTGGTGGCAATGTTCTGCATTGTCCGAGCCACATGGGAGGCTTGCTCACCGCCGCGCTTCGCCGTATCCGCCGCACCGTGAGCCAGATTTGAAGCCTGGCGGGCGTTATCGGCGTTTTGGCTCACCGTTGCCGTCAACTGCTCCATACTGGCGGCAGTCTCCGCCAGCGATGCCGCCTGCTGTTCGGTGCGTGAGGAGAGATCGTTATTCCCTGCGGCGATTTCCGAAATGCCGGTATGCATCGCATAGCTGCCTTCGCGCACCTGGCCGACGGTGTCACGCAGCGATTGCTGCATGGTTTTTAGACCGGCAAAGATGGCGCTGATTTCGTTCTTACCGTAGACGGCAATCGGACGCGCCAGGTTGCCGTGGGCAATATTGTCAAAATGGCTGCTGATGATATCCATTGGCTTGACCACCATATGGCGCACCCACCACAGCGCACCGACGGTGATGAGCACAGAGATAATCACCATGCCAATAAAGGTAATGGTCGAACGCTGATAATCGCTTTGGCTTTCGCGTTCAGCGGAAGCCACGTAGGTCTCGATATTTTTGCGCCAGCTTTCGTAGTCGTTATCAAACTGGTCCTGCGATTTCTGCACCGGTGCCGCAACAAACTCAGACAGCTGGTTGTTCTCAAGCCATGCCGTCTGGTGCGCTAACATTTCATGCCAGGCGGTGAAGGTTGTCGCCGTCTGAGCCTGGAGTTCTTTATCGTGCTCACTCATCAGCGGCAGCGCCATAAAGCCCTGGAATAGCGCATCGGCCTGCGACAGATTCTGTTTCACGTCATCAACGATGCCACGCACTTCATCCGGCGGATAGCTCAGCGCCGTCAGCGTGCCGGCTTTGTTCAGCATCGTGCTGGCCTGCAGCATCGCAGCGCGCGATTCCGTTAGGGTATTCAACTGCTGGCTGCTCTGGTCTATCTGATTAATGTTTTGCTGCCCATCGCGAAAAGCCCAGAAAGAGAGTCCGTTACTGCCAATCTGCAAAATGCCGCAGAGAATCAAAATCAGAAACAACGTGGTAGAGATTCGAATACGATAAAGCATCACCACACTCCTAAAGGCGGCAAAGACCGCAGATAAAATTAAAATGTTTCCCAGTTAGTATCGGTACTGCGTTCGGGACTCGACGCGAGGCGTTTTGCCACTGTCGGTGCCTGAGCCGCTTTTGTTGCATGCTGTGCGGACGCTACGTTAAGACGGAAAGTCGCAACGGCTTGGTTCAGACGTTCGGCCTGATCTTCCAGCGCGGCGGCGGCGGTTGCCGACTCTTCCACCAGCGCGGCGTTTTGTTGGGTGACGCTGTCCATTTCTGCGACGGCTATCGCCACCTGGTCGATACCGCGACTCTGTTCATCTGAAGCAGAGGCGATTTCGCCCATAATGTCGGTCACGCGGGTGACGGCATTCACAATATCGGTCATGGTCTCGCCTGCGCTTTCTACCAGCACAGAACCGGTATCGACCCTGGAGACGGAATCTTCAATTAAGGCTTTGATCTCTTTTGCCGCCTGCGCGCTGCGGCTTGCCAGATTACGCACTTCTCCGGCGACGACGGCAAAGCCGCGGCCCTGTTCACCCGCGCGCGCCGCTTCGACGGCGGCATTCAGCGCCAGAATATTGGTCTGGAAGGCAATACCGTCGATAACGCCGGTAATATCGGAGATTTTCTGCGAACTGGCGGCAATTTCGTGCATGGTGTTCACCACGCCGTTGACCACGTTGCCGCCGCGCTGGGCGGTCTCAGAAGCGCTTTGCGCCAGATGCGAGGCCTGACGGGCGTTTTCGGCGTTCTGCTTCACGGTCGCCGTCAGCTGTTCCATGCTGGCAGCCGTCTCTTCGAGGGAAGCAGACTGCTGCTCGGTTCGCGCCGACAGGTCGTTGTTCCCGGCGGCAATTTCACTGGTGCCGTGATAAATCGCCTCGGCACCTTCCCGCACATGCGTTACGGTATCGATAAGTGAGGCTTGCATATGACTGACGGTTCCCGCCAGTTCGGTGATTTCGTTGCGTCCGCGCAGCGTCAGACTTTGGGTCAGATCGCCCGCCGCAATATGGCGGATATGGCCCATGACCGATGCCAGCGGTTTAAGCAGAATGGCGCGAATACCAAACCACGCGCCCACCATCACGATAACCAGAACCACCGCCAGTACCAGCAGTTGCCAGCGGGCAATCTGGTAATCGCGGCTACTGGTGGTAAATGCGTGCTGATAGAGGCCTTCGCTTTGGGTCGCATACTGAGTCATCGCGTCACCCAACGCGTTTTGCATTCCCTGCGTTGGCTGAGCGAAGTAGGCATCCATATTGCCGTTTTCCAGGAACCCCACCAGCTCCTGTAAGGCAGCATAGTAGTTCTGGTAGGTTTTCGTGACCTGCTGGCTGGTATCACTCATCGCGGGAAGCGCGGGCGTTTCGCTGAAACGCGCGAAATGACCTGCCGCCTGCTCAAGGGTGGTACGCGCATTTTTCAGCAGTTCGGTTTTTGCGCTGCTCTGCTGATTGGCGGTATCCATCATCATCCTGGCCGAAGAACGGCTCAGGTTGATACGGGTTTGCAATAACAGATCCCACGACTTCGTGAGCTCTGCCTGTTGGGTTCGAAGCGTATTAGATAATGCAAAGCTTTGTTGGTTCTGGTGCAACGAGGAGAACAAAAAGCCCCCGGAGACCAGCTGCAAAAGTGCGAAGACGACCAGCACCAACATCAGCAGCGTGACAACGCGGATACGGTTTAACATACAGCACCTTCTCTATGACTTGTTACGGCTGTTATCGGCATCCCAAAAAGAAACTTAAGTGCCGGGCGAGTAAAAATCTGAGGGTTGATGCGGTGCTGACGCGAGTCACTGAATAACAACGTTTTTTATAAATCATAAAAAAAAGTTGTAAATCACCTCACTTTCATACAATTTATGTGGTGAATGATTAATGACATTACATAACTAAAAAAGCATTTTTCATCGCAAGACACTTTTGTAATCTGACGGGGTATTTTTTCGTGGCAAACGCAAATAAACTCACGGTTTTTATCGTGATTTTCATGCTGGCAGGCATTCTGACTGGCGCAATGATCCATTCCTACGCATCCGCAACCACCATTCAAGTCTGGTCCAGTAACATCACGCTGCTTACCGATATCTTCTTACGCTTAATCAAAATGGTCATCGCACCGTTAGTCTTCAGTACCCTGACGGTTGGGATCATGAAGCTCGGCGAGACCTCGACGATCGGTCGCGTCGGTGGTAAAGCGATGGTCTGGTTTATCAGCTCTTCGGTGCTGTCTATTCTGGTTGGCCTGTTTATTGTGACGCTGCAGCACCCTGGCAGCGGTCTGAATCTGGCCATTCCCAAAGATACCGTTGATACTGGCCTCGCCGTCAGCGGTATGAGCCTGAAAGGTTTCCTTTCCCACACAATCCCAACCAGTATCGTTGGCGCGATGGCGGATAACGAAATCCTGCAGATTGTGGTGTTCTCGATGTTCTTCGGTATTGGCGGCGCGTCGCTGGGACAGAAGTTCAACGCCCCGTTAGTTGCCGCGCTGGATGTGGTTTCCCATATCATGCTGAAGGTCACCGGTTACGTGATGTACGTTGCGCCGCTGGCTATTTTCGCCGCGATCTCTTCGGTGATTGCGACGGAAGGTTTGGGGATCCTGCTGAACTACGCCTCGTTCATCGGCGGTTACTATGTGGCTATTCTGTTGACCTGCTGCGTGCTGGTTGCGCTGGGCTACATGGTGCTTAAGAAAGACGTTTTCCGTCTGCTCGGCATGCTGAAAGACCCGGTACTGGTGGCGTTTACTACCAGCAGCTCTGAAGCGGCCTACCCGAAAACGCTGGAACAGCTGACCAAGTTCGGCTGCTCGCGCAATATCGTGTCGTTCGTACTGCCGATTGGTTATTCATTTAACCTGGTCGGGTCGATGGTGTACTGCTCATTTGCTTCGATGTTTATCGCCCAGGCGTACAACATCCACCTGAGCTTCTCTGAGATTGCCGTGCTGATGCTGACGCTGATGCTGGCTTCCAAAGGCATCGCCGGGGTACCGCGCTCTGCGTTGGTCGTGCTGGCAGCCACCATCCCGAGCTTTAATATTCCGGTGGCGGGTATCCTGCTGCTGATGGGTATCGACCACTTCCTTGATATGGGTCGTTCGGCGATTAACGTGCTGGGTAACGGCGTGGCGACGGCGATGCTGTCGCAGAACGAAGGTCAGCTCGAAGAAGTTGAGCCTGAGGTTGTGCAGCAGAATATGTAATATTTGAGCCGTTCCCGGCAGCGCTTCGCTTGGCCGGGAAATGCACTCAAACAAAAGCCAGACCCCAGGGTCTGGCTAAATCCAACAAAAACCTATCACAGCCGCCCTGAAGTTGACTCCCCTTCCCCCGACGACCCAAAAGCAAATACTCAAGCGCAATGAAAAAGCCCGCCTCACTGGCCAGAGACGGGATAAAACAGGGTTTAGATAAAGATACGCATACCGACCGCAGCAAGATGATCGGAAACGTTATAACTGTCATCCGTATTGCCGCTGGCTTTCTCATAGCCGTATTCAATATAAGTGACGGCATTTTTGCCTAACCAGTAATCGGTACCTAACGTCGTGGACTGGAAGTGCTGGCCGTCCATCGCGTCACCGCCTTCGGTCCAGTCAAAGTTAGCGTATACGCTCCACTCCGGCGTAATTTTAAACTGGGACGCATATTCCAGACCGAGAATCGTTTCCTGGTCATCGGTGGCATTGCTCGTACCGCTTCTTGCCGCATTAACGTCATCAACTTTGTTGATGTAATAGGTAGCCTGCGCGGCGTTATACCAGGTGAAACCGTCGAAGTTCGCGGTGTATTTGGCGTTCATCCCCATGGAGTAAGTATTACCGTCATAGGATGGGCCGGTAACATAGGTAACCGGTACGGTGCCGCCTGTCGTACCGTAATCTTCGTTGATCGTTTCCGTTCCCTGATTCACCGTATAGTTGTTATATGCCGCCGCGCCAGAAATAGAGAAGCCGTTATCAAAGCGATATTGCGCCGCCAGCGCACCGCCGCCATGTACGGTAGCAGAACCATCATGATAGGCATCATGCATATCCGGGCCATCGCCGTAGCCGCTGCCAAATCCAATGCTATCCACATCATCATTTCCCTGGCCCATCACGCCAACGGTAAATGCTTTGGTGTTGTAATAGTAAATCGCTGCCGAGTTAACAATATCGGTCGACATCCCGGCAGTGTCATGTTTTGCCTTACCGCCATAAGCGTAAGTCGTATCAATACCCAAACCCCAGTCAGTTGGCGCGTATTGTTTACCGAAGGTAATAACACCGTATTCATCGTTTCCTAAACCGGCATAGGCCTGGCGGGTATAAACATCGTTACCCTGATCGTCAGTCGCGGAATCCAGACCGTGCATACCAGTTTCATAATAACCGGCGGCATAATAGCCTTTATCATTAATTTTCTGACGCAGCGCGACGCCCAGACGTGAATCGTTGTTCTGGATATTATGTTCTACGCTATGCGCGGAGTCGTCTTTGGCATACAGGCGAATGGAACCCATAATAGAAATTGCCGTGTCATCGCCCTGATAAACCATCTCACCTTTAGTTTGCGTCGCCGTATAGGCTGGCGAGGCGAAGTCGCCGCTGGCAGCCAGCGCATATGCCGGATCGCCTACCGCAGAGGTAATGGCCAGAGCGATAATAGAGGGTTTAATCATTACTTTTTTTACGCGCATAGAAATCCCTTAATCAATATTTAAGATTATGTTTTTTGATAACGTTAAATTTATAAGTGGGAAAGAAAGCGTTCTCTCCACGAGGGAAATATTAATTGCAGAAAGATTCTATTTACTACGCGGAACAATAAAAAATAAGACAACGATCACTAAGAATTATTTCCTTTCCAGCAATCACATAATGATTATATTTTTACAGTTTGATGAATTTAGAATTCAATTTATGAATAAGCTAATTCAAATATAGATATAAGTATTGCTAATTATAAATGATAAACCATTTATTAATAATTACAGTACATTAAAAAACAACACCGACTACCAATATCATTAATTACATTAACATTATTTTTTCATAGCGCGCTAATCTATCGTCAACTCAGGTTGATTTCATTTACACCCAATGAATTTGCGATATACCCCAATCGCAAAAATTGAAATTATTGATATATTAATTCTATTGATTTGATTGAATTATTCACTTTGAGAATATTTATATTTTATCGAGGTGCATAAATCATAAATAAAATAAAGTGGGTGTTATCAGGAATTGAGAACCAGGTAGGTATTAAAATCACAAATTTTAAATATTCAACTTCAGCGGAAAAACAGGGTTCATCGTTTTATGACGATGAACCCTGTGCCCATTATGCAGCGTGGCTTGCCGCGCTATCCAGCAATGCCATCTCTTCGCTATTGAGCAGCTTCTCAATATTCACCAGAATCAGCATACGGTCGCCCAATGCGCCAAGCCCGGTCAGATATTCGGTAGAAAGCGTTACGGCAAACTCCGGCGCCGGGCGAATCTGCTCGGCGGCCAGAGAAAGAACATCGGACACGCCGTCCACAACGATACCCACAACACGTTGACCGAGATTCAGCACGATAACCACCGTATTGTCATTGTACTCGACGTCTTCCTGGCTGAACTTCACGCGTAGGTCAACAATCGGCACAATCACGCCACGTAGATTGGTCACGCCTTTAATAAAGGCCGGGGTGTTCGCAATGCGCGTCACCTGATCGTAGCCACGAATCTCCTGCACCTTCAGAATATCGATGCCGTACTCTTCATTGCCCAGCGTAAATACCAGGAATTCTTGCCCAGTCGGTTCACCCGCCAGCTTTGTTACATTCGTCATACCGGTCATGTTGTTCCCTTATTTCTGCGTATCAGGCGGCGGTGCTCGCCAGACGTTTTTCACGGTTGAGCCCCTGCAAGGCAGAGACATCGACAATCAGCGCGACGCTGCCGTCGCCAAGAATGGTGGCCGCGGAAATACCCGGCACTTTGCGATAGTTGCTTTCAAGGTTTTTCACCACCACCTGATGCTGACCAATCAGTTGATCCACCAGCAGCGCATAGCGACGCCCCGCGCTTTGCAGGATAACCACAATGCCCTGCGTCGCTTCGGTTTTCGCCCCTTGAACCTCAAACGCTTTCCACAGTTCCACCAGCGGCAGATATTCACCGCGGACTTCCAGCACGCGCTCGCCGCCCGCCAGCGGATGCAGATCTTCTTCGCGCGGCTGCAGCGACTCCATCACCGCGTTAAGCGGTAGGATAAAGACCTCTTCGCTGACTTTGACCGACATACCATCCAGTATCGCCAGCGTCAGCGGCAGCAAGATGCGGATGGTGGTACCGGAACCTTGCTTCGACTGGATCTCAACGTGGCCGCCCATCTCCTGGATGTTACGTTTCACCACGTCCATTCCCACGCCGCGCCCGGAGACGTCAGTCACCTGCTCTGCCGTCGAGAAGCCCGGCGCAAAAATCAGCATCCCGACCTCTTCATCGGTCATGCTTTCATTTACCGCCATGCCCTGCGACATCGCCTTCGCCAGAATACGCTCGCGATTCAGCCCCGCGCCGTCGTCGGTAACTTCGATACAGATGTTACCGCCCTGGTGTTCTGCGGACAGAATCAGGTTGCCCACGGCCGATTTCCCGGCGGCGAGACGCGTTTCCGGCAGTTCAATCCCGTGGTCGAGACTGTTACGCACCAGGTGCGTTAACGGGTCGATAATGCGTTCAATCAGGCTTTTATCGAGTTCGGTTGAGCTGCCCATCAGCGTCAGTTCAACCTGTTTGCCAAGCTTGCCCGCCAGGTCGCGAACCAGGCGTGGGAAGCGGCTAAAGACATACTCCATCGGCATCATACGAATCGACATCACCGATTCCTGGAGGTCACGCGCGTTGCGCTGCAACTGCCCCATGCTGGTAATCAGATCGCCGTGCGATACCGGATCAAGCGCGTTTGAGCGCTGCGCCAGCATGGATTGGGTGATAACCAGTTCACCAACCAGGTTAATCAACTGGTCAACTTTTTCTACCGCGACGCGAATGCTGGTCGATTCGCTGCTACGGGCGGCTGGTTTTTCGCGTTCTGCGCGCGGTGCAGCCGGGCTTGGTGCAGCCGCCGTTGCGACTGCGGCGGCAACCGGTTCAGCGACCACTTCTTCCATTACGTCAGGTTCGGCTTGCGCTTTCTCCTCGGCCGCAGGCGCGGTAGTAAAGTCAATCTGATCGGCTTCGATGACAAAGCACAGCACGGCGACGATATCATCTTCGTCCACGCCGCCCTCTATCACGGCGGTTAAACTATCGGCCGTTTTGCTGACCTGGCTTAACGTCGCCAGGTTGTTCAGCTCTTCTTCCAGCATATCCGGCTCGCCCGCCTTCAGGCGTGAGAGCGTAATCTGTTTTTTCCCGGCAACAGCCGATGCATCCGCGTTAGCTGATACCTCCGCCTGCTGCGTTGCGTTGTCTACCACGCTTAAGCGCGCACCACCCGCCACGGGAGGGACACTTTCACCTTTCGCTTCCAGCGCCAATTGGCGCAGCGCATTGCAGATATATTCGAAGCTGGCAGCGTCCGGTTCGGTGGAGCTTTTATAGGCGTCGAGCTGTTCCTGCATAATATCTTTGGTTTCCAAAAACAGGTTGATAATATCGGTGCTGAGCTGCATTTCCCCGCGACGAGCCTCGTCCAGCAGGTTTTCCATCAGGTGCGTGGTTTCCTGCAACACGGTAAAGCCAAAGGTTCCCGCGCCGCCTTTAATCGAGTGCGCAGCGCGGAAAATAGCATTCAGCTGTTCAGCATCAGGGTCGTCCACTACCAGGTTCAGCAGATGCTGTTCCATATCGGCCAGAAGTTCATCGGCCTCATCAAAAAATGTCTGATAAAAATCGCTGATATCCATGCTCACGCTATCACCTCGAGTCGGGTTGTGGCGGCGTAGTCCCTGCCGCTGCTGAAGAGGTATTCGGCGACTGGATTACGCTTAAAGGTTCATTCTGGCTCTCGGCATTCTCATGGAGAATGGCCTGCTCAGCCTGGTTATTCAGCACCAGCAGGCTGATACGACGGTTAATCGCATCGTTGCCACCGTGCTCTGATAAGCGCATCGAGTTAGACATCCCGATAACGCGCAAAACTTTGCCATCATCCAGCCCGCCGGCAACCAGCTCGCGGCGCGAGGCGTTGGCGCGGTCGGCCGACAGTTCCCAGTTGCTGTAGCCTCGTTCGCCAGAAGCGTAGGGGTAATCATCCGTGTGCCCAGACAGGCTGACTTTGTTCGGTATTTCATTCAGTACCGGGGCTATCGCGCGCAAAATATCGCGCATATACGGTTCCACTTCGGCACTGCCTGTTTTAAACATTGGTCGGTTCTGGCTGTCGATAATCTGAATACGCAGCCCCTCCTGAACCAGGTCAATCTTCAGATGCGGGCGCAGCGCGCGCAGTTTAGGGTCAGCTTCAATCAGCTGGTCCAGCTCACCGCGAATCCGTTTGAGACGGTTGGTCTCCATCCGTTTTTTCAGGTCGTCAATATTCGGCTGTTTCTGCACTTCCCCCTGCTGCTGGGTGACATCATCACCGCCGCCGGGGATCGGGCTATCGCTGTTCGCCATCCGAGGGCCACCGCTGATAGCCGTCGCCAACGGGGTACGGAAATACTCAGCAATCTGAATAAGCTCTTTCGGGCTTGAGATGGAGATAAGCCACATCACCAGAAAGAAGGCCATCATGGCGGTCATGAAATCCGCATAGGCAATTTTCCAAGAGCCGTGGGCGCTACCGTGCGATTTATGTTTGCGCCGCTTTACGACGACAATAGGATGCGATTGGTTTTTCATGCGTCCTCGGTTGTGGTCTGCTGCTGGCCAGCCGGGTTACGCACCGCACGCACATGTTCTTCCAGCTCGACGAACGAAGGACGTTCGCTGGTGTAAAGGGTTTTACGGCCAAACTCGACGGCAATCGGCGGTGCATAGCCGTTGAGGTTCGACAGCAGCGTAATTTTGACGCACTGCATCATTTTAGTCGTTTCTGCGCTTTTCTGGCGCAGTACGCTAGCTAACGGAGAGACAAATCCGTAGGCCAGTAAGATGCCAAGGAATGTTCCCACCATCGCGTGGGCAATCAGCGCCCCAAGCTCTGCTGCGGGTCTGTCAGCTGAACCCAGCGCGTGAACAACCCCCATCACCGCCGCGACGATACCGAAAGCCGGCAGTGAGTCGCCGACCAGCGCCAGGCTGTTCGCCGGAACTTCACATTCGCTTTCATGGGTTTCAATTTCTTCGTCCATCAGCGCTTCAATTTCGAAGGTGTTCATGTTGCCGCTGATAATCAGACGCAGATAGTCGACGATAAATTCCAGCATCACTTTATCGGCAAGAATGCGCGGATAGCTGGCAAAAATTTCGCTCTCTTTGGGGTTTTCAATATCGCGTTCGAGCGAAAACATCCCCTGCTGGCGCGACTTCGCCATCAGACGATAAAGCAGTGCCAGCAGGTCCATGTACATCGTTTTTGTGTATTTCGAGCGACGAAACAGCAGCGGCAGCGCCTTAAGCGTGCCCTTGATAGCCTTGCCGTTGTTCCCGACGATAAAAGCCCCGACCCCCGCCCCGCCGATGATAATCAGCTCGGCCGGTTGATACAGTGCCCCAAGGTGTCCGCCGGTCATCATGTAGCCGCCGAAAACTGTCCCCAAAACAACCAGGTAACCTATTAAGATAAGCACGTTATCATCCTTCCACCGTTGACCATGAGTGGAGACAGATGAGCAAAGTCACTAACCGACGGGTAAAAAAAAGCAGCGATCATCAAGACCGCTGCTGGAGTGTTTTATCCACACCGTGTGGGTTAAACAGCTTGCTCTATCTGTTCATCCAGCAGTTGTGGATTACTATCGGCAAGATTGTCGGAAAGTTTACGTCTTTTTACTGCGCGAGATGGTGGCTGGCAAAGGCTGCAAACAAAGCTGCCCGCTGGCTGGTGCGCATGAGTAATGAAATTGCCGCCGCAGGAATGGCAGCTGGAGAGTTCAAGCATTCCGCTTTCCACAAAGCGGACTAACGTCCATGCGCGAGTCAGCGCCAGAAGCGGCCCGTTATCCTGCTGTGGACATTGTTCGAGGTACAAGCGGTAGGCTTTAATCACGGCGTCCACGCCAGAGCGCTGTCCGCTTTTGAGTAAAAACTGCCAGGCATTACAGAACATGGAAGAGTGAATATTCTGTTCCCATGTCATAAACCAGTCCGTGGAAAACGGCAGCATTCCTTTTGGAGGCGGGCTGCCGCGCAGTTCTTTGTACAGCTTAATCAGACGACCACGGCTGAGCTGGGTTTCACTTTCCAGCATCTGCAAACGCGCGCCCAGCGTTATCAACTCCATAGCAAGCTGAATATCGCGGGCTTCCTGAACAATGCTTTTTTCGCTCATTTTCAGGCCCTTTTCTTACGTGCAGGTTCGCCTGATTGGCTGGCTTCATTCAGCAGTCTGGTGGAGAGCAGAATACCGGTATGAATCTGCTGTAAGTCGTCAACTCGTGACTCTTGCGTAAGACGGGTGATGCTTTGAGCATCATCAAAACGGAACTGGCAAACTAACTGGTTGGTCTCCGCAATTTTCACCATCTGCGGAAGAGTCAGTTCACCAAGAACTTTAGCCATGGCCTCGTTGATGCCGAGACGAAACATAGCTGAAGCCTTATCCTGACCAATCAAACGCTGTGCAAGAAGCAAGTAAGACAAATTGATGTCATAAATGTGCTTTAGCAACTCGGATGTATGCATTTTCCCCATCCCGAATAACCAATTAGTACTTTATGCGGTCAAACCGCATACCCCGTGATGTCGTCGGGCAAGGCCCGATAAAAAAAATCGGTCGAAATGCATAGCCGATTAGGTGAATCTTTCTGCAGGGTTGTCGGTCGGCGCGTTGACCTCTCGCCCGACTAACCTAAACATTTCTTACAATTTACTAAGATTTTTCCTAATTCGACGCAACTTTACTCGCCAGATGTGACACATACAATGTTACTTCGCTGTTAATTTGAAATTTATGTGATCTCCGTCACAAAATCAAATCAAATTTCGCCCCTCAATCCATCAGTCTCAATTGTATTTTGAGTATTATTTAAGCAAAAAAATCGCTATTTTATTCCAGCCTAACGGATATTCATTCACCGAAAGTATTTAACAAAGATTCAGGACGAGGGACTTTACGCGAGCCAGATGCGAAAAAATTATCACAGATCATGCTTTCATCTAATAAATAAAATTCATTTTAAATTCAACAAATTGAAACATATAATCATTTGCCACAAATTAATTTGCATGTTATTTACTTTTTATTAACAATATTTCAGCAAAAATTAAATGTTTATCCGCCTTACTGGTTACATCATATATTCAGTGCGGCTTATGCAATTTACGCACCTTTAATACCGTCATTCGCATAAACCTTGCTAATGTATTAGGTTAAGTTATAGACAGCGATACTCCCCCCAATGCTTGCAGCGAGGCGGTAAAAAGAGTAAGAGATGAAGGATCGAGTGCGTGTCATTCAAGCAAGGAGGTCTGATGTCTTACTCACATCTTTTGGTGGCCGTTGCGCCTACCCCAGAGAGTCATGAGCTGCTAAGGAAAGCAGTGGAAATCGCCGAGCCTGCCGGTGCCCGTATTAGTTTGATAACGCTGTCAACTGACCCGGAGATGTACAACCAGCTGGCTGCACCAATGCTGGAAAATCTGCGTGAATTGATGCAGGAAGAAACGCATCAATTTCTGCAAAGCCTTTCTGACTCTACCCACTACCCTATCTGGAAAAGCCATATTGCCTCGGGTGAGCTGTGCGATCACGTCAAAGCATTCTGCCAGAATCACCAGGTTGACCTGGTTATCTGTGGTAACCATAACCAAAGCTTCTTCTCACGCGCCACCTGCTCGGCCAAAGCGATTGCCGGGAATAGCGGCGTTGATGTGCTGTTGGTGACACTGTAACAAATGATGAAACCCGGCGTCGCTGCGGTACAAACCGGAAACATAGGTAACACTTTAGACCGGATACATGGGTAACAGTTATAACTGGCATAGAAGAGGAGACTCGCTATGCCCTGGACTGAGACCCGACCTATGCAACGCCTTG